>JAOQAO010000107.1 GCA_025963485.1 Bacteroidota bacterium
AATAGTACCCGTATGAAAGTTATTTTTCCCGGCACAGCCAGACCGTGTTTGCGGCAAAGTAAGGAAAAATAGGTAAAACAAAACCGGCAGTTGTCCGCAGTATCTGTTTAGTAGGGCAATGTGATCAGGAATGGCTTGCCCTTGGTTCCGTTATGTTTTAGATTCCCATACTTGGCCCGGCCCAGGAGCAGTTTGCCGGTCACGTCTGACATATCCTGGGTTATTACATTCATCTGCTTTTCCCTGAAATCAAATAAAGGAGCTTTTTTGGTCGTACCATCGCTCGCTATTTTGACAGATATTAATGTCCCTCCGAGTCCGGCCATGTGTACGCTGGGTGCCTGATCGCTCTTCAGTTCCAGATTGTTTTTATTGTCTGTGAAATACAGGTAGTTGTCATTGCCCAGCGTATGTACGTGGAAGCTAAGGCCAAGGCGGGAAGCATCAGGATGCGTCCACGAATAGTAAAAAGAAGCTTTGGTAATGCCTTGTTGGGCTTTGGGGATCTTAGTTGTCCATTTTAATTCGCCGTCAGCATTGATACGCGTCACATAGATATCATCAAAGAAATGGTGATATATCAGTGAACCTCCGCCATATCCTCCCTGAGAGATATTGATGATGAAATAGTACGTATACTGTTCCGCAAACAAAGTGATAGATCCGTCATCAGCCACTACGAGGTTTTTAAGTTCCAGGTGGGATACACTTTGTTTTTGCCCTTTTTCTTTTTTTGCTTCTGATTTCTCTATTGCCTTTTTTGATTCGAACTGATTGATCAGATCCGGCGAGAATTCATAAAACCCCTTGCCGATCTTATTTATCATTTTACTGTTTTTATCATAGGCAAATAAAAATGCACCATCTGTTCCACGGCCGCTTTTTGAATAGTACCCGGCGCATATCATTCTTCCTGTGCGATCTTCATGCATGGTAATGCTAACGACGTACTTATCGTCAAACTTTAAAGATGCTATTTCAGGTGTAGTCGCATTTTTGTCGTAGATCAGTAGCTCGTAGTGGCCTGCACTGCCATTGTCTTTTGCCGTTTCGCTTTTGTAGACCTTACTTAGTATATATGCCTTGCCCGATCCATCCACACGGTAATCTTCTATTTCCATGAGCTTGGCATTATATGGCATCTGGATTTCTTTGCCCCATATTTTGTGATACGCTTTGTCATATACATACAGGCCCACCATATCGCGATTTCCTGCGTCTCTCTGCTCCCGTGTCTTATAGCGGTAGTGTATGAGTAGCTTGCTGGAGTCCGAAGAGATATCTGTCTTCCACTTACCTGTCACTATAGTGCTCATGCTTGAGACCTGTTTGTGCTGTGTCTGGACTTTGAAAGTAGACGATAGCAGTTCAATGGGTTCTCCTGCGTATTTTCCGTCGCGCAGGCTTATCTCCTGGGCGAAAAGCGTGGAGCGCAGATTCTCCTTATTGAATGTGGAATAGTGCAGGTAGTATTTATTGTTTATTGCCACTACTTCCTCTATCGTATATTTTTTGCCAAATGCTTTGGTGGAAGCACGTGTTGTAAAGCTTAGTTTAAGTTGAGGGTCGAATTTTTGAAGGTTTACCGATCTGCCTTTCATATGGCTCACATCTATATATCCTTCTGTCGCATTGCCTATGAATCCCAGTTCATAGCTTTTAGCAGGCAGTTTGAATTTGTCGCCCCAGGCGACAGATGGCGCATCATTATTATTTTTACCGGCAGTGAGATAATGGATGAGAAACAGAGTAATAAAAGTGAGCGCAAAAATTTTCTTCATAGCGTGTTTTTATAGGTTATATGAATGCGCTAAAAATAAGCGAACTATCAATATTTCCAAAGGAATAGCAATATATTAGCAAAATGACAATGCGCGGTTTTTCCAATGACAAGGTCAAACAGACCTATTTTCTTCTGGTTATCACGATCCTGGCTTGTGTATTGGCATATATGCTGCGCGAGTATATCAGTTCCTTGCTCGGAGCAGCTACTATTTATATTTTGTTTCGCGGCTTGCTTCATCAGCTCATCGAGCGGCGCAAATGGCCCCGCGTCCTTACCGTTACATTATTGATGCTGCTTTCTGTCGTGATCGTCCTCGTTCCTGTTGGGTTGATATCTTTTATGCTCTCATCCAAGGCACAGTATCTAGTGCAGCACTATGCCGAGTTCATGCAGATACTCAAAGGCTGGAACGATACGATTTCCAATGACTTTGGCGTGAACTTGTTGTCCCAGGAAACCATAGGTAAGGTGACTGCCACCGGAGCTGATATTATCCCTTCGTTGCTTTCAGCTACGGTCAGCTCGGTAGCCCAGATCGCGGTTCTCTATTTCCTTTTGTATTTTATGATGATGGAGGGGCGCAGGATCGAGCGCTGGATACTGGAGAACTCTCCTTTCAATGCACAAAATACAATGCACCTGCTGCATGAGCTGAAAATGCAAACCATGTCCAATGCTATCGGTATCCCTATATTGATCATCATTCAGGCGGTGATAGCAGCGGTGGGCTATTGGATCTTTGGTATGGACCAGCCATTTTTCTGGGGAGTGATCACCGGTTTTGCTTCTATGATACCGATCATAGGCCCGGCTGTCATCTGGATACCGGTTTCCATCTATATGTATATTAGCGGTGCCCACGGCAAAAGCTTTGGCATGGCGGCCTACAATGCGCTTCTCCTCGTCAATGTGGAGCATGCGGTCCGTTTCTCATTATTAAAAAAAATAGGGAATACACATCCGCTCATCACGTTTTTCGGCATTGTGATCGGTATTGAGATGTTTGGGTTTCTGGGATTGATATTTGGGCCGTTGCTGATCTCTTATTTTATTATACTGATCGATATCTATCAGAGTGAATACCTCAAAGAACCGCTGCTAATTGTAGCAGGCGGTGAGGGGAATGTATCCGATCTCCGCGAAGTTATTATCGTGAGAGATGAAACTCCACCTGCTAAGGACAAGCCATAATTTTGATAGATTTTTTATTCCTACTTTTACCATATGAGAGTATCCGTTTTCCGCAAGGCACATTTCAATGCAGCCCACCGCCTGTTCAGGGCAGATTGGACCGACGAGAAGAACAAAGAGGTTTTTGGACTCTGCAGCAATCCCAACTATCACGGGCACAACTACTACATAGAGGTCAAGGTGACGGGAGAGATCGACCCTGAGACAGGCTATGTGATTGACCTGAAAATACTTAACGATATCCTCGACAAAGAAGTACTCGAAAAATTTGACCACTCCAATCTCAATGAGGATACGGAAGAATTTAAAAACCTCAATCCGACCGGAGAGAATATAGTCGTGGTGATCTACAATATCATCCGCGCAAAGCTGGACGCCAAATATGACCTGAAGGTCAGGCTCTGGGAAACCGAGCGCAACTATTTTGAATATCCCGCAGGTATTGAGTAAATTTATACATGCCTCTGCCTGTAAAGTATTTTTGCATCTGCATCGTTTCGGTGCTATTCTCTTTTTCCATCGCACGTGCTCAGGTGTGTCACTCTATGGAGCCAGGCCAGGTTTCACACAACCGGTTATTTAAAACACTTTCCGCTGATTCGATCGGGCTCGCGTCGACAGATAACTACGACATCGTTTATCATCGCATTTCAGTGAAGGTAGACCCTGCTGTCCGCTATATCCAGGGCAGCGTTACTTCGTACTTCAGGCCGCTCAGCTCTCTGGCCCAGATATCTTTTGACCTCACGGATAGCCTGGCGGTGGATTCTATTTATTACGCAGGGGCGAGGCTGGCCACTTTTACGCATAGCGGCAATGCCCTCACTATTACCTATCCGCATACTATTGCAGCGCTGGATTCCGTGGTTGTTTATTACAGTGGTTCTCCGCCTAAGACGGGATTCGGGTCTTTCAATCTGGATGTGCACGATTCGATACCTGTACTATGGACCCTCTCCGAACCATATGGTGCGCGTGATTGGCTCCCCTGCAAAATGACCTTGACCGATAAGGTCGATTCGGTCGATTTTTATATCAATGTGCCTACTGGCAATAGAGCGGCTTCAAACGGATTGCTCACGGACAGTGTAGTCATAGGCAATACGATCACCTATCACTGGCGCCACCGCTATCCGATAGCCGCCTACCTGATGGCGATAGGCGTGACAAATTATTCTTCCCACAGCTTTGTTACCCATACGCAGTATGGTGATATTATGGTATTGGATTATGCCTATCCGGAAAACGAGGCGGAATGGGAGCTCTCAGACAGCAATGCAGGGAATGCGCTTCAGCTGTATTCGGATCTTTTCGGTGCATATCCATTTATCAAAGAGAAATATGGCCATGCGGAGTTTGGCTGGGGCGGAGGTATGGAGCATCAGACCATGAGCTTTGTTTACAACACAAATTTTGAGCTCGTCAATCATGAGATGGCGCATCAGTGGTTTGGAGATAAACTGACATGCGACAGCTGGTCAGAGATATGGCTCAATGAAGGCTTTGCAGTTTTTCTCGCGGGGCTTTGCTATGAGCGGATACTGCCGCAGTATTGGTATTCATGGAGGCAGATCACATTGAAAAGGGCTGTCGGCGGTGCTAATGGCACTGTACTCTGCGATGACACGAACTCTGTACCACGGATATTTGACAATAGCCTCACCTATAGCAAGGGGGCCTATCTATTGCAAATGTTGCGCTGGCAGCTGGGCGATAATGATTTTTTTGCCGCGATCAAAAGTTATATCACTGATCCGGCGTTGATATACAGCTTTTCTAAAACGACCTTGCTGAAAGCTCACCTGGAGGCACAGAGCGGGCAGGACCTGACTACTTTCTTTCAGCAGTGGTTTTATGATGGTGGTTATCCGTCATATGCGCTCGATTGGTCTCAGCAGGGCACACGATTGTCATTGAAACTTTCCCAGGCTTCTTCAAACCCTGCAGTGAGTTTCTACCGCATGCCCGTACCGGTCAAATTTATTGGGCAGCACGCAGATACGACGCTCATACTGGATCATACAGCGTCGGGCCAGGAGTTTAGGTTTGATATTCCATTTGCTATAGATTCCGTCATCATTGATCCGGAGCTGTGGCTCATCTCTGACCAAAATACGGTCAGAAAACTGCCTGCGCCTGATCAGGAGGATTTTGTGATCGTACTTCATAATCCCGTTCACGATGACCTGACAGTCTGGTATGATTCCAAAAACTACAATCACGTAAAACTTAATTTGTACAACATGAGTGGCCAGGTTGTTTTATCAGAAAATATACCGGCGGGAAATGGTGATTATTATTCTACTGCCGTA
Organism: Bacteroidota bacterium; assembly: GCA_025963485.1. Classification (GTDB taxonomy): domain Bacteria; phylum Bacteroidota; class Bacteroidia; order Chitinophagales; family LD1; genus UBA1941. Next base: position 5,290 of record JAOQAO010000107.1, read on the forward strand.
TCACCCCTGCCGGCAGGAATATATGTCGTTAAGGTATCTACCGAAAAAACTACCCTTACCCAAAGGGTACTGAAATTTTGACCTGGTATAAGCTGTCTTTCTAAAAAGCCGTTAAAATTTCTCTTTTGCCTGTCAAAACTCAATGACAAACGGAGTTATTCGTCTGTAATAATCTGACAAAAGAGCAGTTCTATTGATTAGCACGCCTTTTGTCGCATAAAAAGAAAAAAATTATAACATGTCATTCTTATTAATATCGTTGTTGATCCTGGGCCTGAGTTGGTGGGTCCAATATCGCCTGAAATCCAAAATGGAGGAATACTCCAAAGTGCCTTTCCGTGGAAATATGAGTGGTGCCCAGGTGGCCGCAAAGATGCTACGGGACCATGGCATATATGATGTCACCATACAGTCGGTCGATGGTAAGCTCAGCGACTTTTACAATCCATTTGATAAAACCGTCAATCTCTCACCGGAAGTTTATCAGGGTACAAGCGTAACATCGGCCGCTATAGCAGCGCATGAATGTGGTCACGCTGTGCAGCATGCCAATGCATATTTCTGGTTGGGGCTCAGGTCGCGTGTGGTGCCATTCGTAAATTTCGCGGCTAACTGGGTGCAATGGATATTGCTTGCAGGTATGTTGCTAATGGGTTTTGCCGGTATCTTTGGAGTATATGTACTGCTGATCGGTGTAGCGCTTTTCGCCGTGACCACTGTATTCTCTTTCATCACGCTGCCCGTAGAGTTTGATGCTTCAAACAGAGCACTCGCATGGCTGGACAATAGTGGCAGCACCTCGACACAAGAGCATGCTATGGCCAAAGATGCGCTCACATGGGCAGCTATGACCTATGTGGTAGCAGCACTGGGATCACTGGTCACATTGCTGTATTACATCTCTATGTTTCTGAGAAGGAGATAAAAAATATTTCTCTTAATACGAAGGGCTCGTTTACCTGATCAGGGTGAGCGAGCCTTTTTTTATGCCCGGGCTATATCCGTCTATGAAGGCAAAATTGACCTGCCACACCAGCGAACCCGGCTCCAACAGGGCTCCCCTGAAAGTACCATCCCAGGCGAAATCAATATCATTGCTCTTATATACTTTTTCTCCCCAGCGGTCAAAGATCTCCACCTCGAGAAACTTCAAAGCTTTCTTATTGCCAAAAACCTCGAACAGGTCATTCTTCCCATCGCCATTAGGCGTAAATGCATTAGGGATATAAATAGAATAATCAGGTACTACAAAAACAGTAGTCGTATCTGTCGCTGTGCATCCTACATCATTCTTCGTCTGGATAGTATATAGTGTGGTCACATTAGGCGCCGCTACGGGCGCTATGCAATCGGCGCAGCTCAGCCCATATCCGGGGCTCCACAGACTGACGAGAGTCCCGGAGTTACCAATGACCGAATATCCGATGTTAGTGCTTTCACCCAGAGCGAGGGTCACCGCAGGCGTAGCACGGATTGTGAAATCATAAATATAGGATAGTGGGAAAGTTGCGGTCACCGAGCAGTTATTGAGATCGCTTACCGTGAGGTCGTATGAGCCCGGCCCCAGGTTTTGCAATGACGACGTACTCCCATTATTGGACCATATATACTGATAAGGCGCGGTGCCTCCGGCTGCCAGTATTGAAATGCTTCCATCATCCCCTTTGGTTTCACATGTCGGATCTACTGATGCAGAAGTGAGCGCAAGTACAAGAGGTTCCGTAATAGTGGCTGCTATGATAGCGGTACATCCGGCATTATCGGTGACTACGACGGAGTAGTTTCCGACTCCGAGGCCGGTTGGGTCCTGTATGGTTCCTGCCGTATTCCACAGATAGCCATATGGCGATTGGCCGCTTGATACAGTCAGGTTGATCGCGCCGTTGGTATCTCCGTGGCAGGTCACATCTGTTTTCACCGTGCTGAGCGCCATGGCCGGGATCACGGTGATAGATTGCGATGCACTGTTGGTACAGTTATTAGCATCTGTCACAGTCACAACGTAGGTGGTTGTGACCGTCGGTGACATGGTCGGCGTTTGATTCGTACCCCCGACGCTCCATAGAAAACTGACCCCACCGCTCGCGGTGAGGGTCGTATTGGCCCCGACGCATATCTGCGTCGCCGAAGGGGAGATAGCTGCTACTGGTAGCGGATTTACTGTCACTGTACCGGAGGTCGTGGCAGAGCATGTGTTCGCATCCGTCACTGTGACGGAATAAGTAGTCGTCGATGTGGGCGAGATGGTAGTCGCGGCTGTATTGTCCGTATTGCTCCATAGATAGCTCACACCACCCGAGGCTGTCAGCGTAGTACTGGTACCAGTACAAATAGATACACTCGCCGGGTTGACAGCAGGTACCGGAAGTAGATTGACAGTTACAGTTCCCGAGGTAGTAGCGGAACAGGTATTGCCATCCGTCACTGTCACCGCATATGTCGTGGTCGTCGTGGGTGAAACATTCGTCGCTGCTGTTGCATCTGTATTGCTCCACAGATAGCTCGTTCCTCCGCTCGCGGTCAGTGTCGTGCTACCGCCGATGCAGATAGATACTGCCGCAGGGTTGATGACTGAATTAGGCAAAGGGTTTACGGTCACGGTGGCAGAAGTGGTGGCCGAGCATGTATTAGCATCTGTCACCGTCACAGAATATGTGCTCGTCAGTGTAGGTGAAACAGTTGTCGCCGCAGTAACATCTGTATTGCTCCACAGATAGCCCGTGCCGCCACTGGCAGTTAGTGTTGTACTACCCCCATTGCATATCGCCACAGATGCAGGATTGATAGCGGGGATAGGCAATGAATTCACAGTGACACTTCTCGTTGTCGCGGCACTGCATGTATTCGCATCTGTGACGGTCACAGAGTATGATGTGGTCGTCGTGGGCGAAACAGTAATAGCGGCAGTTCCCGCCGTGGTACTCCACAGGTAGCCGGTCCCGCCGCTGGCGGTCAGCGTAGTACTTGCTCCATTGCATATTGCGATGTTGGCCGGGTTGATCACTGGCGTCGGCAATTGATTTACTGTGACGCTTCTGGATGTCGCAGCGCTGCATGTATTTGCATCCGTTACGGTCACAGAATATGATGTGGTCGTCGTAGGTGAAACGGTAATAGCGGCAGTTCCCGCCGTCGTACTCCATAGATAGCCAGTTCCGCCGCTTGCGGTGAGGGTAGTGCTTCCTCCGTTGCAAATAGCAACAGAAGCAGGATTGATCGCCGGTGTCGGCAATGGATTCACAGTGACGCTTCTTGATGTTACAGCGGAGCATGTATTTGCATCGGTCACTGTCACGGAGTAAGAAGTGGTAGTCGTGGGAGAGACCGTGATAGCGGCAGTTCCCGCCGTGGTGCTCCAGGAATATCCCGTGCCGCCGCTTGCTGTGAGGGTAGTGCTTCCTCCATTACATATTGCCACAGATGCTGGGTTAATCGTCGGTATCGGCAGAGGATTAACAGTGACGCTTCTCGTGGTCGCTGCGCTGCATGTATTCGCATCTGTTACCGTGACAGAATATGATGTAGTCGTCGTGGGCGAAACAGTAATAGCCGAAGTCCCTGCCGTAGTATTCCACAGGTAGCCGGTCCCACCGCTGGCGGTCAGCGTAGTACTTGCGCCATTGCATATTGCAACGTTGGCCGGATTGATCACTGGCGTCGGTAATTGATTTACTGTGACACTTCTGGATGTCACAGCGGAGCAGGTATTTGCATCTGTCACTGTCACGGAATATGATGTGGTCGTGGTAGGTGAAACAGTGATAGCCGCAGTCCCTGCCGTCGTACTCCACAGATAGCCAGTTCCGCCGCTTGCTGTGAGCGTAGTACTTCCCCCATTGCATATTGCCACAGACGCAGGATTGATCGCTGGTGTCGGCAATTGATTTACCGTGACACTTCTTGATGTCACAGCGGAGCAAGTATTTACATCCGTCACAGTTACGGAATAAGAAGTCGTCGTCGTAGGTGAGACCGTGATAGCTGCTGTGCCGGCAGTGGTGCTCCAGGAATATCCTGTGCCGCCGCTTGCTGTGAGCGTAGTGCTTCCTCCATTACATATCGCCACAGATGCTGGATTGATAGCCGGTGTCGGCAGAGGATTTACAGTGACGCTTCTTGTGGCGACTGCACTGCATGTATTTGCATTTGTGACTGTCACAGAGTAGGAAGTGGTAGTAGTCGGTGAAACGGTGATAGCTGCTGTGCCGGCAGTCGTGCTCCACAAGTAGCCTGTGCCGCCACTCGCGGTCAGCGTAGTACTTGCTCCGTTGCATATCGCTACGGATGCTGGATTGATGGCTGGTACCGGCAGAGAATTGACTGTGACACTTCTGGACGTCGCGGCGCTGCAGGTATTGGCATCCGTCACTGTCACGGAATAAGAAGTGGTCGACGTGGGTGAGACTGTGATAGCCGCTGTGCCCGCAGTCGTGCTCCACAGATAACCTGTGCCGCCACTGGCAGTCAGTGTTGTGCTTCCTCCATTACATATCGCTATGGATGCCGGATTGATAGCTGGTATCGGTAGAGAATTGACTGTGACACTTCTTGATGTCACTGCACTACATGTATTGGCATCAGTCACTGTCACGGAGTATGTAGTGGTAGTCGTAGGTGAGACCGTGATAGCCGCTGTGCCGGCAGTCGTGCTCCACAGGTAACCCGTGCCACCACTCGCAGTTAGTGTTGTACTTCCCCCATTGCATATCGCCACAGATGCAGGATTGATAGTAGGGATAGGCAATGAATTCACAGTGACACTTCTCGTTGTCACCGCACTGCATGTATTTGCATCGGTGACGGTCACAGAGTATGATGTGGTCGTAGTGGGAGAAACGGTGATAGCCGCAGTCCCCGCCGTCGTACTCCATAGATAACCTGTCCCGCCGCTTGCAGTCAGTGTTGTACTACCGCCGTTGCATATAGATACAGAAGCAGGATTGATGGCCGGGATCGGTAGAGGATTTACAGTGACAGTTCTCGATGTTATAGCAGAACAGGTATTAGCATCCGTCACTGTCACGGTGTATGTGGTAGCGCCAGCTGGCGAAACGGTGATCGCAGCAGTGCCTGCCGTCGTACTCCATGAGTAGCCTGTCCCCCCGCCTCCGGTCAGGGTCACGCTGCCGCCGGCGCAAATAGCTGCCACCGCCGGAGTGATAGTAGGTGTGGGCGGTTGGTTCACGGTTACATTCACCGATGCCGAACTGGTAAATCCGGTCGTCGATGTAGTGGTGACACTATACGGTGTCGTGACTGTGGGATTCACTGTGATGTTGTCGTTCGTGGTGTTATCGCTCCAGAGGTAAGTGCCGCCTCCTGTAGCTGTCAATGTGGTACTACCGCCGCGGCAGATAGTGGTATTGCCAGTGATCGCCGCTGGCGGGCATCCGCTTGGTCCCGGTCCTGCTGCACATGGGCACTGGTCATTGATATCTACTACTCCATCGGCATCGCCGTCAGCTATGGTGCTTGCTGCACTGTTTGCCACCAGCAGCAGGCCATATGGATTGGAGCCACCCCCATTGGGGAAATTATATACCAATATATCGACATAATTAATACCGGGCACCCAAGGTCCGGCCAGTGTGATATTTAGTTGATTCCCGGGGCTGAAGCCTCCACCATTTATACCTGTACTAGTCCCATTTACAAAAATGTCTGAGATCTGATTATCGACGTAGCCGGACAGGTACAATGTATAGTTGCCAGCTGTGGCCACGCTGTTTCCATTACAGTCAGTGGGCAGGTTCAGCGTCAGTCTGAAGTACAAGTATCCGTCATTCGTATTGCCGGCGCAGGGAGTGCTGGTCCCGGATATCCAGTTGCCATTATTGGTCGGAGGCGGGAGGGTGGCCGGATCTACCCAGGAGCCTGGTGCACAGTTATTATTGATCAGTGCCGGGCTATATGTGAGGCCTATAGGATTAGGAGGAACGGACGGCGGAGGCGAGAACCATTGTGAAACTGTCCACAGAGGATCAAGCGAACCGGGAGTACCCTGCCCGGTGGCTAGCGTGGCGGGATTTGGAAACGATTGCGCATGTACATTGCCTGTCGCGATCACTATGAAAAGTAAGGTAAATGAGTAGAAAAAATGCTTCATAAACTATCGCCTCAGACAGATCAGGTTTATAATGGTTGATAATATAGCAACAAGACGCTTTAACCGGCATCAAACGATGCACTTGCTTTAAAAGTAATATACTTCCTCATAAGATTTTATGGTCACTCATCTGCGATTGCCCATACATATTCGGAAAAAACCAAATTGACCCCCCAAAAGCAGTGAAAATTGTTTTAGAAAGCAACGGTTTTTAAGTGCTTAAAAGGCATTACACTTTCAGGGTCAATGGATTCTAGTAGCACTAAGGCTATTCTGTTCCTACAATCCTACCGATTCCGGCTAATTCTTAGTTCACCTTGGAATATGGCTCCTTCATCGGTGTTTGACTGTATTTCAGTAAACTGCATTATTTTTTCAGTGAAATAATAGCCAACTTTGGTTTTTAAAGCAGAAATGACATGGTAGAAGCGAAAACAATGAAATCATTATTCAATAAGTGCAATGAATATACCCGTAACTATGAAGTGCAGGAGAAGGGTTTGTATCCATACTTTCGACCTATACAGGAGAGTGAAGGTCCTGTCGTAATGATGGAAGGACGCAAGGTCGTCATGGCCGGGTCGAATAACTACCTCGGCCTCACAGCACATCCCAAGGTCAAAGAAGCAGCGATCAAAGCCATCGAAAAATACGGGACCAGTTGTTCCGGTTCCCGTTTTCTCACCGGTACCATCGACCTCCATGTCAATCTCGAGCGTAAGATCGCAAAATTTATGGGCAAGGAATCTGCATTGCTTTTTAGCACAGGATTCCAGGCGGGACAGGGAGTCATACTGCCACTGGTAGGACGCAAAGATTATATCCTGTCAGACAAAGACAATCATGCAAGCATCCAGGCGGGCAATATGATGGCAGCCAGTATGCATACGCATGTGGTACGCTACAAACACAATGACATAGAAGACCTCGAAAATCATCTTTCTAAACTGCCTGCCGAAGCAGACAAGTTCATCGTGACCGATGGTGTGTTCTCTACATTCGGTACACTGGCAAATCTGGATGGGTTGAGCGCAGTAGCAAAAAAATACAACGCTGCCATCCTCGTCGATGATGCTCATGGATTTGGCGTCCTGGGACCTAATGGCAAAGGATCGCCGTTTCACTTTGGCGTGCAGGATGATATAGACCTGATCGTTTGTACTTTTAGCAAAACACTTGCCTCTCTTGGTGGCTTCGTAGCCGGAGACGAGCAGGTCATCAACTATCTCAAGCATAAATCACCTGCGCTTATTTTCAGCGCATCGCCTACTCCTGCATCGGTAGCTGCGGCAGATGCAGCGCTTGATATCCTCATCGAGCAGCCGGAGCTTTCAGAGAAGGTCACGGCCAATGCGCAATTTATCCGTGATGGTCTACGCTCGCTGGGATTTAAAGTGCCCTTTGGCGAAACAGCTATAGTACCGGTATTCATCGGTAGCGATGATGACACTTTCCTTTTCTGGAGGAAACTATATGACGAAGGTGTGTTCGTCAATGCATTTATTTCTCCTGCTACACCTCCGGGTATGCAGATGCTGCGCACCAGCTATATGGCCACGCATGAGCAGAGCCACCTTGAGTTTATCCTCGATAAATTTGAGAAAGTAGGCAAGGAGATCGGATACCTGAAATAATCAGATTCAATTTTTTATTGCAAGCCTTCCCGTTGCTTTGTTGGTGCCTTCGCGCATGATCTTATAGAGATAGAGCCCGTCGGGCAGTTGCATTGCGATCTGCTGATCTTCGCTGAGTGCTTGTTTGTCTACCTCTCTTCCCAGCTGATCATATACATATATCAGCGTCTCATTATCGTACATGCTTTTGTCCAGTCCTTTGATATGCACCAGGCCCTTTGTGGGATTTGGATACAGGGATATGTCACTCACTTTCACAGTGGGCATCGACTGCATACCAGTTGCGGCATTTCTCGTCAGGTATAGCTCATCTACACCGATCGTAAACCAGTTATTGGTGGCCCTGTATTTGAATCCTATATAGCTCGATCCGGCAGTAGGAGGTATCGTGATATGCCCGGTATCAGACCAGGTGTTTGCGCTTGACGCCATATGGGTGACATCTGCCAGCAGGGTAGTCGATGTAGCAGCTGCCGGGTCCTGCGAACCTGTGAGCAAATAAATACCAAAGTGATCAACCGGAGTTAATTGCGAGATGGTGTATATATTCAGGTGCACCGAGTCTATTCTGCCGCCTGCAGAGAAATTGAACGCCGGTGATACATACCAGTCGAGCGTGGTATCGGTGCCAGCGCTACCCACAGGATAGTCGTGGTATAGGAATGCGTCGCCTGCGTATGGTGCGAAAGAAGAATTAGACCAGTTGTACGAAGTGAATATACCTTTGCGGTATGCCTGCCATCCTTGTTGCTGAAAGGCGGTGTCAAATCCCATATGATAGGTCAGGGGTGTCTGTGAAAATGCCTTAGTACAAAGAACAAAGGCGAGGATCAGGAGTAGGGTTGTATTTCTTATCATGGCGTTTCTTTTTTTAACATAACGCCACAAAAGTGGTAAGGGTTGCCTGAAGGGAGAGAAGGGTCTCTTTAGCACACTTTACTTCCCCTTCTGCACTTTAGCTATTGCACTATCCATGATCATATTGACCACAAAAGGGAAATGCCTTTTCATCCAATAGGTGAGCTTGCCATCACCGCCGGGGATGATCATAAATTTATTGCCCTGCATAGCCTTTACAGCTTCAGCTGCGAGTGCTTCAGCTGTCATAAGCTTAGCTGATTTAGATATTTCTTTGGTCTCTTCAGGTTTCGTTTTATTTTCCTCTGCGAAGCCCGGCGTATCCGTATCCGGTGGGCATAGCACCTGCACGGTGATGTTGTATTTAGCCAGTTCCTGTTTGAGCACTTCAGAGAAACCAATGACTGCAAATTTAGAGGCAGAATAATCTGCATAACCAAAAACGCCTATGAATCCTCCGATCGATGAAGTATTCACTATCCTTCCGCCTTTTGCTTTCATATGCGGCGCGAGCACATGCACCACATTCCACACACTACTGAAATTTGTTCTCATCGTATCCTCCATCATCGGGGCAGTGATATTTTCAAAATGGTCAGGGAATGCCCTTCCTACACAATTGATGAGAAGATCGGGAGAGCCATTATCTCTTACGGCTTGATCCATAGTTTCTTTGACGGCAGTATAGTCTTTGGCATCCACAGCATAGATGTTGCATTTGGATCCTGCTTTGCTTACTGCAGCTTGCGCTTGCTCCAGCTTTTTGATATCACGGGCAAAGAGGCACAGGGAATTATTGGCCTTAGCCAGTTCGAGTGCCAGAGACAAGCCGATGCCCGTAGAGCCGCCGGTGATGTATATAGTTTGATGGGAAATTGACATACTTGATCCGATATTTTGGTAGGACCAAAATAGGGGAATTTAATGTGATTCGTATGTAGTTTGGTGGGTGACTTTCCAGATTTCTAAAGCAGAAAAGTCAATGAATAGTATGAATCCATATTTATGCCGGTAAACTGGAAAGTCTATTGGGTTAAGCCTGTGCCAGATTCCTGATCCTGTACCTTTTGGCTTCGACCGGATTGCGGCGTTCGCGCTGCACCTTGGATACGATACTATCCAGCACCCAGTCCAGTATAAATGGGCAATAGCGTTTCAGCCAGTAGCTGAGTTTAGCCTCAAAACCCGGAATGATCATAAAATCATTGCCTTGCATAGCCCTCACGGTATATGCCGCGACATCCTCAGCGGTCATAAGGCTGGCGGATTGTGATATGACTTTGGTTTCCTCCGGTTTAGTCCTGTTTTCTAATACAAAGCCGGGTGTATCAGTATCTGGCGGGCAGAGTACCTGCACCTTGATGTTAAATCGTTTCATTTCCTGTCTCAGCGCTTCAGAGAAGCCGACGAGTGCAAATTTCGATGCTGAATAATCAGAATATCCAAATACGCCTACGAACCCTCCTACGGAAGATGTATTGACGATCCGTCCGCCGCCGTTAGATTTCATATGAGGCAATACTGCCTGGATCGCATTCCATGCGCTGCCAAAGTTGGCCTGCATCGTATCCATCATCATTTCCCCGCTTATGTTTTCGAAGCGATGAGGCCGTGCGCGGCCCACACAGTTGATCAGGATATCCGGAGCGCCGGTTTCCCTCACTGCATAATTTATGGTGTCTTTCAGGGAAGAATAGTTGGTAGTATCTACGGAATAGCTATAGCATTGTGCACCCGTCTCCGAGATCATCGATTGTGCATGGTTGAGTTTAGCCGCATCGCGTGCGAAAAGGCATACTTTATTATTTTTCTTCGCCAGAGCGAGGGCGATAGAGAGGCCAATTCCTGAGGAACCGCCAGTGATGTACACTGTCTTATTGTAGATAGACATAGAGGGTTTTGTAGTTAATCGGGTTAAATCATTCATAGCTTCTATCCCCGTATACGGATTGGACTTGTATTTGGATACGTTAAAACAACTTTTTTCGCTGGTTATACTGCATTTTTGTTGTGGTATCTTACTTTCACTATATGAATTTAGTCTATAGCCCCCAGGCAGTGAGTGGTAGCCTCCTGGAATTGGATGAAAATGAATATCACCACAAACAGGTGCTACGTATGCGCGATGGCGATCCTGACCACGAATATGATGGCAGGGGCCACCTGTATAAAGGAACATTAGTGGGCATCAGCAAAAAAACTGCCTCTATAAGTGTGGGCGAATTGTTAAAAAAAGAAGCCGAGCCGACTGCCCAACTGCAGATAGCCATCGCACCTACTAAGAATATAGACCGGACAGAGTGGTTTGCAGAAAAATCAACGGAGATCGGTATACAAACTATTATCCCTATCATATGCAGGCGCTCCGAACGGAGAGAGATACGTGTGGACAGGCTACAGAAAGTAGTCCTTAGTGCGGCAAAGCAATCACTGCATCTGCATCTTCCTGCTGTCAATGAAAGCACCACTCTGGAAAAATTCCTGAAACTGACCGCCACCGGTAAGTCAAAAAAGTTCATAGCCTATTGCGAAGAGAAAACGATCCACCTCAGGGATAGTTTCAAATCTGGTGAGAGCATCATTGTATTGATAGGCCCTGAGGGAGACTTCACAGATGAAGAAGTATCAATGGCAAAAGGAGCTGGCTTTATCCCTGTGTCCCTGGGTGAAAGCAGGCTCAGGACAGAGACCGCCGGAGTGATGGTCGCCGCTACCTTTAGCTTAAAAAATTGAACATTTGTCGTTAAGACGTTCTATAAAAGCGCTGGCCGTTAGTCAGTAGGTTCTTTCCTCTCCTTCGGAGAGGGAAGATGCCGAAGGCAGATGCCTGCCCTGTGGGGGTGAGGTCTACAGTAGCGTAGCTTCTTGCTTTTGAGTCAGTTCGTGAAATAGCTTTTTGGTCGTATCTGACATGGCTTCAAAGTCGAGGTCGACTATACTGAGTATCTCTATCAGGCTATTGATCTTTGAGTCCAGGGCGTGAAATTTGTTAATGACCACCACACGCTTTTTCTCCAGTACGCAAAAGCCCGAGTTGAAATTGCCTTTTTCATAGCGCACTATATATCCGCCTTCGCCGAGTATGTCCTCTATTTTCTTTTGAAATGCTATATTGTACTTTATCATATTCCCGTCACAATTCATTCAGTGATCTCTACACGAAATTACTTTGTTTAGATTTGCGGCATGAAGAAGAAACTCACACTGTGGATAATCCTTTTGCTGCCTGTGCTGGTGATGGCTCAGGAGGAGGATACAGTGGTTCATAAGAAGAAAGAGAAACCCGTAAAGGTCCAGTCCATCAACCCAAATCAGCAGTATCAGCCCGTTCCGGATGAGACCAAGCCCGATTTTAGCCAGGAATCCCTGTTTAAAGCCCTGTTCGTGGGTGGGATCAACCTTTCCCAGATAGATGGCGATGCCGAGGTAGGTTATCGCAAGGTCGGCGCCCATATAGGCGTAGGAACGGTTGTTAAATTTCATAAGAGACTGTCAGTCAGCATGGAACTGATCTATTCCATGGAGGGGGCCAAGCCGCATTATGCGACCTATTCCAATGGGGTCAAAAATAAGTATGACATCACGATGGACTATATCAATATCCCTATCAGCCTCAATGTGCATGATAAAAAGGTAGTGATGTTCGGCGCAGGCCTTCAGCTGGGCGTCCTCGCCCGCTATAGCCAGACGGACTCGGCCGGCAATAATATCACATCTCACCCCGAGCCCAAAGGCGAGCAACCACGTAAATTTGACCTTAGCGGACAGGTTTGTGCTACTTTTTTCATCAAAAGGCGGATCGGCATAGGGCTACGCTTCCAGT
>JAOQAO010000109.1 GCA_025963485.1 Bacteroidota bacterium
AAACTGGAGAAAGAAAGAATAGAAAAACTGACCGCGGAGAAAACCCAAAAGGAAAAAGAAGCTGCTGATAAGCTGCGCAAGGAGCAGGAAGACGCGGCTGTGGCCAAACTGGAGAAAGAAAGAAAAGAAAAACTGACCGCAGAGAAAACCCAAAAGGAAAAGGAAGCTGCTGACAAACTGCGCAAACAACAGGAAGACGCTGCCCTGGTCAAACTGGAAAAAGAAAGAAAAGAGAAACTGGCTACTGATAAAAAGAAGGAGGCAGACGCCATCCTGGCCAAACAGCAGGAAGAACATCCGTACCAAACCCAACAAGACAAAGCGAAGATCGATAAAGAAACAGCAGCGCTAAACAGGGCTGATAGTATGCTGCTCGCTGATAAGCAAAGAAAGGAGAAGAATGGAAAGGTGACCGCTGCCAAACAATCTGTGGAAACCCAAAAGATGGACCCAAGTGTCACAGTGATCCCTTCGGATAGTGTGATGACAGATAAGCAGAGAAAGGAACAAAGAGATCGCGATCTGGTAAAAATGAAACGCGCACGTGAAGAGGCTGAGGCCAGAATGCTCGTCGAAAAACGCGACAAAGAAGCCAAAGAAAAAATGGCTAAGAAAGAAAGCAAACGCTTAGCAAAAGAACTGGCAGAACAGAGCAAGCTTCGCAAAAAATCTGAAGAACAGGCCAGGAAGTTAACGGAAGACCAGCAGCGTATAACGGCTAAGAAAGTACAGGCTGAAACGGAGCAGCGTGAGCTGGAAGCCAAAAGAGCTCACGAGGAGCAGGAGAAAAAGAACCTGATCAGCCAACGTGAAAAACTACTGAGCAATCAGCAGGTGCGTGTAGCCAGGGATGATAATCAGGAGCCATATAACAACTCTGAAAAAGCCGTACAGGAAGGCAACCAGAAAAAGGCCATAGCGGACTACCAAAGGAAAATAAAAGACGATGCAGTATCCTCGCCGGACGTTGTGAATCTGAACACTGCACGCCCTGCGTCTGTCAAGGTCATAAAGACACGCGGCTATGTGAAAAACGGACAAACAGAAGATCCCCTGTCTAATGTATCGATAAATATCCGGCGCCTCAACGGTATCGTCTCACAGGAAGTGGCGTCTGATAACAATGGCAATTATCAATTCAGCGTAGATAGCGGGTATTTTTACCTGGTGTCATTCTACAAAGATAAATATGAGATCAGCAAACAGATACTCGACCTCACCTCTTATAAAAAGCCTGAGTACACGATGCTCATCCAGTACCTCAAGGAGCATGACGAGTTTGATCCTGCATCTAAAATGCCTTCTATCCAGTTTGAGAAGAATAGCCCGAAGGTGCCGGAAGGACTGTGGAGTGACCTGGAGCCTATCGTCAAAATGATGCAGGAGGTTCCCCAGCTCAAAATGAAGATATATGGCCTCGGCTCTGCCGATGAGGACTATCCGATGGAGCTGTCTATCACACGCGCACGCCTCGTAGCAGACATGATGATGGAGGTGGGCATCAAGCCCGGCAGGATCAGGATAAATGGCGTAGGTTCATTCCGGCCGAGGTCGGGCTGTGTCGAGGGCAAGCAATGTACGCAAGAGCAATATAAAATGGACCGGGTGGTCATGTACAAGGTCATAAAAGACTGATTCGATTTCGGAATTTGGATTTCGGATTCCGGCAGATTACTTTCACAGTATGATCACAAAAGAATTTGCACAACATTTCGCGGAAGAGTGGGTGGCCTCGTGGAATGCACACGACCTGCCACGCGTATTGAGCCACTATACAGAGGACTTTGAAATGACATCGCCCTACATAGTGACTGTGGCTGACGAACCCACAGGTACCCTCAAAGGCAAGGACAAAGTAGAGGCATACTGGTCCACGGCATTAAAGAAATTTACCGATCTGCATTTTGACCTCATAGATGTGCTCTACAGCATGAACTCGGTGACCATCTACTACCATTCTGCTTCTAAAAACAGTAAAGTACTGGAGTTCTTCCTCTTTGACAGCTCGGGTAAGGTGCAAAAGGCAATAGCCCATTACGCTTAACGGGCAGGAGCGCTTAAATCAGGGATTCCAACATCCGAAATGTCAGTGCTTGTGCTACTGCATCGGCTCCAAACCTCCTGAAGGAGGCCTTAATACATTGCATAAGGCTTGATACAAAAAACAACGATGTTAACCACTTGCCTGCAATTAGTTCGTAAAGGCTTTATTCATCACGTTTTGAGGGTATTTTTTATCTTTGTGGGATACAAATCTTAAAGGAGTTTAATAATGCAAAAAGGAAAAGACCTTGCAGGTTTTTTACAAGAGACGACTACGGCAGATATTACCCGTTTACTTCTGTCCATCGCAGATGGTACCAGAACTTTGTCACATGCCGTAAGGAACCTCGGTGTACTCAATCTGGGCGGTTCGATGGATGTGACCAATATACAGGGTGAAACGGTACAGAAGCTGGATGATTTCAGCAACAATGTACTGATGGAACTATGCAAGGCCAGTGGGGTCTGTGCCGGCTATCTCAGCGAGGAAAATGAAGATATCGTCACGCTCGACCCTAATGGGGGCTATGTAGTCGCTATAGATCCGCTCGACGGCTCTGCCAATATTGACATCGCTGCGCCTGTGGGTACTATCTTCTCGATACATGAGCGCCTGTCACCAGTAGGCGGCCCTGTAAATCATGGAGACTTTCTGCAGCATGGCCACAGAGTGGTAGCAGCCGGTTACGCGCTGTACGGTAGTTCTACGATACTTGTTTTCAGTACAGGTGCGGGTACACACATGTTCTCTCTCGATGCGGATGACAATCACTACTACAAGTCGCACACAGACGTGATGATCCCGGGAAACGGGAAAATATATTCGCTGAATCAGGGTAACCTGTCAAAATTTGAGCCGGTGGCTCAGCAGTTCATAGAGTGGTGCGTTTCCCATGATAAAGAAACTTCGCGTCCGTATTCACTCCGCTACATAGGCTCCATGGTAGGTGATATGCACCGTACCTTTATCAAAGGTGGTGTTTTCCTGTATCCTGCCGCAAAAGGTGAGAAGCGTGGTAAGCTTCGCCTGCTATATGAGTGCATTCCCATGGCATACATCACCGAGCAGGCTGGTGGCAAAGCCATTAATGGCGCTGAGCGCATCCTCGATATACAGCCCACAGAACTGCACGAGCGCTGCGCCATCATCATAGGCTGCAAGGATATGGTGGGGAAGTATGAGGAGTTTGCACAGGCGGTAGCTGCGGTGTAGATATAAGAATCAAGAGACAGGAAACTGAGAAGGTCACTATAGTATATAGAGGATATGATTTCCCTGTATCCGTCATTTTGGATACTACTAAACTCAATAGAGCTACTCAGTAATTTAAGATTACCCTCATTTTTGCATTGTACAATTAAATACAAACAAATGCAAAAGACAATTTTTATAACAGGAACCTCTACAGGCCTGGGCAAGGCTACTGCCAAACTATTTCAATCAAACGGCTGGAAGGTGATCGCGACGATGCGCAATCCGGAAAAGGAAACAGAGCTGTCACAGCTGAAAAGTGTAATACTTTTACCACTGGATGTGACAAACGTGGAGCAAATCGACAGCACCGTAAAGCAGGCGCTCGCTACCGGTGATATCGATGTGGTATTCAACAATGCAGGTTATGGACTCATAGGTCCGATGGAAGCACTCACCGATCAGCAGATCGTGCGTCAGTTTGAAACAAACGTATTCGGTACGCTACGTGTGACACAGGCGTTTATCCCCTATTTCAGAGAACGGGGGAAAGGGCTCTTTATCACTACCACTTCGATCGGTGGCCTGATCGCCTTCCCTTTCGGCTCGATCTATCATGCTACTAAATGGGCACTGGAAGGCTGGAGCGAAAGCGTGGCCTTTGAGCTGAACCAATTTGGGATACTCGTCAAGACCGTATCGCCCGGCGGCATCAAGACAGATTTCATCAGCCGCTCTCTTGATACTTCTTCGCACGATGCATACGCCGCGTCGCTGCAAAAATTATATGCCGGGTTTAACGAAGATTACTTTACACCCGCAGACCAGATCGCACAGGTCGTATATGAAGCTGCGACGGACGGCAAGGATAAACTACGGTACGTAGCGGGCGCAGATGCGGTAGCGCTCTATGAGCAGCGCCTCAAGATAGGAGATGAGGCATTCAGGAGGCAGATGGGCCAGACTTTCCTGGGGAATGTATAAATAGCCCTCAAAGAAAAGTGTGATAAATTAGCATAATGAAGAAAGAAGATAAAACTCCTCACCGGTTCAGCTCCATCCCGGAGTTGGCCCGGGTGATGGGCCTCCCGAAGCCCCTCAATCCAATGGTAGCACTGGTAGACAATACCAAGATCGCGGTAGGAAAAGAAAATTTTCCATCCTCATTTGTATTGGATTTCTATAAGATTTCCTACAAAACAGGACTGGCCGGAAAAATAAAATACGGGCAGAGCTATTATGATTTTGATGACGGAGGTATGGTGTATACTTCACCCAACCAACTGCTGGCGGTAGATGATGAAACAGAGTATAAGGGATATACCCTGCTGGTTCATCCGGACTTTATCCGGGGTTATCCTCTTGGAAAAAACATAAAGAACTACGGCTTTTTCTCCTATGAAGCCAATGAAGCATTGCATCTATCGGACAAGGAGAGGGCGATCATCTTTGGCATCCTTAAAAATATAGATACTGAGCTCCAGTCAGCGATCGATGATTTCAGCCAGGATGTGATCGTGTCTTATATCGAAGTGCTGCTCAACTATAGCAACCGCTTTTACAAAAGGCAATTTATCACCCGCAAAGGGGTGAATCATGACCTGCTGGCAAAGATGGAACAACTGCTGGGTGAGTATTTCGAAAAAGAAGAGTCACTGGATAAAGGCCTCCCCACCGTGGAATACCTGGCGGGCCGGCTTAACCTTTCGCCGCGCTATCTGAGTGATATGCTCCGGTCACTCACAGGGCAAAGTGCACAGCAGCACATCCACGAAAAGCTGATCGGGAAAGCAAAGGAATACTTGACGGCCACAAGCCTATCGGTAGCAGAAATAGCGTATCAACTGGGCTTTGAGCATCCGCAGTCCTTCAATAAATTATTCAAACAGAAAACAACTCTGACGCCGATTGAGTTTAAGCAATCATTCAATTAAGCTATATGGATATTGAGAAATTTATACAGAAATGGATCGCAGCGGGTAATGCTTATGATACAAACGGCTATTTAGAAAAGTATCATAAGAACGCGGTGCTCGACGATCCATCTGTAGGGCAGTCCTTTGAGGGGCATACCGGCATCCGGAAATATTTTGAGGATTATTTCATCGGGTACAAAACTCAAACCCGGCTTATCAAATCGGAGATCACCGGTGACATGTCAGCTCACGTAGAAGTCGAATTTACAGGAGAGTTTCCGGAGGGAAAGATCGGAGGGATATTTGATCTTACATTTAAAAGCGGCAAGATATTGTCAGCAAAGGCTGATCTGATATGAGCCCGATACTTTATTTCAAAAATACATCCAATACCCCGCGCTCTATATCTCCCCGTATAGTACCCAGTCCGATGCGGTTTTCAATATCCGCTTTTATCTCCTTTAGATTCCATCTATTGTCCTTATACTCGTAGATCACGCGGATATCTCCACGGCACCACTCATCTGTCCAGAAGCCGGGGCTTTCACATGACCTGAAATCGCTGTTAAGAACTGCCTTAGTGGAGTCACTGTATCCTACTTGTTCTTTATACCCGGCTACATCGCCCGCCTTGCCGTTGGTCGATACGTTCAGCTTCAATGTAAGTGATGCGGTCAAACCCTGCACACTCATGGCAGAGTTCAGTTTCTCTATTTTGTACCGATAGTACACTCTGCCCGTGGGAGCCGTTGAGAATTTCTGCGAAGCAGGTACGATAATAGGTTTAGCGAAAATACTGTCGATCTGTTTTGCTTTTGCATT
>JAOQAO010000113.1 GCA_025963485.1 Bacteroidota bacterium
AGGGATTTAATTCAATAACAAAACTCGCGTCCCTCGGGCGAGAATAAACAATAACAAGGTCATTCAGAATGTCTGAAGAAACACAACAAGTGCCTGAAGCGCCAGCGGCAGAAGCACCCCAAAAAGAGGTTCATATACCTGCTCCCACAGCTCATGATGATTTCGACTGGTCAGTAGACAAGAGAAACGTCGTTAGTTATGACAAAAAACAGCACGATGAGTACGATGTACTCTACGGCTCTACACTCCGTACACTCGAAGATCACCAGATCGTCAAGGGTATAGTGGTAGCTATTACTAACACAGATGTGGTATTCAACATCGGCTTCAAATCCGATGGTCTCGTGCCGCTGTCAGAATTTCGCGATCAGGAGGAACTCAAGATCGGTGAAGAGTATGACGTGTATGTAGTAAGCAAAGAAGATAAGAAAGGGCACCTCCTGCTCAGCCGCAAGAACGCGAAACTCCTCAAGGCCTGGGAGCAGATCGTGACTGCAGCAGCTACCGGCGAGGTAGTGACAGGTCGCGTGACTTCTAAAACTAAGGGTGGTCTCATCGCCAATGTATTTGGCCTTGATACATTCCTCCCGGGCTCACAGATCGATGTGAAGCCTATCACTGACTACGATATATATGTAGGCAAAACTCTGGAACTGAAAGTGGTGAAGGTAAACGAGGCGATCAAGAACGCCGTCGTATCTCACAAAGCCCTCATCGAGTCTGATATCGAATCTCAAAGAGAGGAGATCATCGGCAAACTCGAAAAAGGCCAGGTTCTCGAAGGTACTATCAAAAATATCACAGACTTCGGTGCATTCATCGACCTCGGTGGTGTGGACGGACTCCTCTATATCACTGATATATCATGGGGACGTATCTCTCACCCTAGCGAAGTGCTCCAGCTCAATCAGAAGCTCAACGTGGTCGTACTCGACTACGATGATCAGAAGAAGAGGATCTCTCTCGGTCTCAAGCAGCTCCAGTCCCACCCATGGGATACACTGGACTCCGGTATCGAGGTGGGCTCCAAGGTCAATGGCCGCATAGTCAATATCGAAGACTACGGTGCATTCCTCGAGATCACTCCGGGTGTAGAAGGCCTGATCCACGTATCAGAAGTGAGCTGGTCTTCAGCTCCGACCAACTCTCGCGAGTTCTTCAAACTGGGCGACCTCCATGAGGCTATCGTGATGACCATCGACCGCGAAGAGCGCAAGATGTCACTGTCGCTCAAGAGGCTTACAGAAGATCCGTGGATGAAGATCGCTGAGAAATTCCCGGTAGGCACCCGCCTGAAAGGAACTGTCAAGAATCTCACTCCATACGGTGTATTCGTAGAACTCACTGACGGCATCGGCGGTATGATCCATATCTCTGACCTGTCATGGACCAAACGTTACAATCACCCTAGCGAATTTACCAAGGTAGGCGCTGAGCTGGATGTAGTGGTTCTCGATATCGACAATGACAATCGTAAACTGTCCCTTGGACACAAACAGATAGAAGAAGATCCATGGGATACTTTTGAAACTGTGTTCCCGGTAGGTTCTATCCACGAGGCTAGCGTTCTCACAGCTGATGACAAGGGTGCAGTAGTGCTCCTGCCATACGGCCTCGAAGGCTACGCTCCTAAGAAGCACACTGCCAAGGAAAGCGGAGGCTACCTCGTAGCTGACGAGAAGGTACAGTTCAAGGTGCTCGAGTTCAATCGCAACGACAAGCGTATCCTCCTCTCTCATGCACGTGTATGGGAAGATGTGAAAAACGCAAACTACGAAGCGGTGAAGACGGAGAAAAGGGCAGAAGCAGTCACAGCTACCAAGAAAGTAAAGGAACTGAATAAGTCAGTCGAGAAATCAACGCTCGGTGACCTCAGCGCCCTCAGCGATCTGAAAGAGAAGATGGACAACGCATCTGCTGCATCAGCCAAGAAAGAAGCTGCCGCTGCTCCTGTCAAGGAGGAGAAGGTAGAAACTCCACAGACTGAAGCACCTGCTACAGAGGCAAAAGTAGAAGCGCCTAAGGAGGAAAAAGCTCCTAAGAAAGAGAAGAAGGATGCACCTAAAGAGGATGCAGCCGGCGATCTCTTCGCAGCTCCCGCAGACGAAGAAAAAGCTCCTGAGTAATCATAGCTGATTCATAAATACCGAAAGGTCCTCTGAGAAATCGGAGGACCTTTTTTATTACTCAACAACTAAAGTGTACGTCATCCTGAACGTGCTTCATCTATATAAAAAAAACGCGATAGCATGGAAGGATCTCAAACCCCAAAAATCTAGATATTCCAAGTGCAATCGCAAGGATTACTTCAATCTCTGTGTTACACAATTCTACATAGCCCCGTCTTTTAAGGCGGGGAAAATGCAAATCCTTTCACGGCTTTAGCCAAAACTGTATTCAAGTCTCCATTTAAGGAGATTTAGAGGGATTGCATTCGCCGACCAATTACTCCTTGATGATTTTCCGTTCATGGACTTGGCCCTTATTATCAATGACCTTGCAGATATATATTCCACTGGCCTGCGAACTGAGGTTCATGCCGAATTCACTTGAATCAACCTGACCTGATCTGACAATTTCACCCAAGAGATTATATACACTGATAGTATAACCAAGTTCCACACCGGTGAAATATACGATACCGGTACTAGGATTTGGGTAAATAATGACATCAGATGATTTTAAGTTTTGGTGAATACCAGTCGTGGGATTTGTTGTTCCTATTTTTGCTACATAAATTCCTACTGCGCTTATAGTATCGAATATTGTATCCCTTCCAAATGTTTTGTAAGGATATCGAATTTGACCCACAGCATAGACGTTTCCATTAACATCAGATGTGATTTGTTGATCAAAATCGCCTCCTCCGGGCATCGAACTTTGTACCCATACAGGATAACCATTCATCATGTTATATTTTGCTACAAACATGGTTGTCTGTACAGAAGTTTGCACGGAATTTCTAAGCGTGTCACTATTAAAAACGGTATATGAACTATCAAAAAAGCCTGTTACATATAAATGGCCATATGTATCTTTAGCAATGTCAGAAATAACGGTTTCTCCCGGTCCACCTACTTGTTTGGCCCAAACCACACTTCCATTGGAGGAATACTTTACTAAATAGCCATCATAAAGACCATGATTATGAAGTGTAAATGAGTCAAAAGATATGTATGTTCCCTGAAATTTGCCGCTGATATAAAGATTGTTAGAATCATCTGAATTTATTGCCCTTACATAATTGGAACCATCACCAATCGTTGTTTTTCCCCAGAGAAAATTGCCGGATACATCGACTTTAGCTATGTAAGTATTTATTCCGGCTAAATTATTTATAGTATCATCTCCTATTATTATAGGGCTACCAACGATTTCACCAGCTATAAAAGTATTTCCAGTATTATCGTTCTTAGAATAAATATTGCCGGCTTCGATTGCTTGCCCCCAGATTACATTGCCGGATGAGTCATATTTAATTAAAAACATATGGCCACCGAGCGATACATTTTTTGCATAAAGAGTATCTGTGTTAAAAGCAATATAATACCCTCCAAAATTACCAGAAGCGTAAATATATCCAAGCGAGTCCGTTGAAATACTATAACAACTCTGATATGCGAAAAAATTAGCACCACCAACACGCGTCCAAAGCAACTGTCCCGATGAGTTGTATTTCATTATGAAAATACCATCCCCAGGGCTAGGGTTCATTAGCGTGTCAGGACCGGATGAGATAAAGTCACTTTTGAACCTGCCTCCGATATAAATATTGCCAGCCGGATCAGTACATATAGCATCACCTTGATCAAATTCTCTTCCTTGCCAGCACGTAGCCCAAATCACATTTCCTGATGAATCATATTTTGCCAGATAAATATCAGCTCCATTTTGTGGATCAGGCCATTGGCTTTTTAGAGTATAAGCACCAAAGGTAATAGTGTCGGAGAAACTACCAGTGATGTATACATAGCCAGATGCATCAGTACATGTTTTTGAATAATTATAGCTGTAAGTGGAGGAGATTGGATGTTTTACCCATGACCAGTTTGGCGTTTGCCCGCATATAATATTACTCATTGGGCAGAGAAGAAGAAAGAATAAATAGTAAATTGTTTTCATCGTCTTTTATTTATAGCAAGGTAAGAAAATTCCCTTGTTTGACGCTACTAGCGTAGTTCGTAAAGATTTTTGTCAGAGGATGGAATCCTCACCTCCAATATCTTGCTCTTATCACCGTCTTTCACCACCACTGTTATAATTTGCACTGTCTCCCTACTCAATACTCACTACTATTCTGTATTTTTGCACCCTCAATCGAAAAAATGACTATCAGCAAAGAAGACGTCCTCAACGCACTAAAGCATGTAGAAGACCCCGATCTCAAAAAAGACCTCGTCACACTCAATATGATCGAAGAAGTGGCAGTGGATGGTAATAAAGTGTCCTTCACCGTCCGCCTCACCACGCCAGCATGCCCACTCAAAGAGAAAATAAAGAATGACTGCGTCAACGCCATACATGAGCATATCGGCGCCGATGTGACTACAGATATCACCATGACCGCCAGCGTCACCTCACATCGCAATCCGAACATCAATGTCCTCCCGAGCGTCAAGAACATCATCTGTGTAGCCTCCGGCAAAGGAGGTGTCGGCAAATCAACCGTGGCAGTGAATCTGGCTATAGCTCTCTCCAAACAAGGCGCAAAGGTCGGTATCATAGATGCCGATATATATGGGCCGTCCATCCCCACCATGCTAGGCATCCGTGGCAAAAGGCCATCAGTACGCCTCATCAAAGAAAAGCACTACATCGAACCAATAGAGGTATACGGTATCAAAGTACTCTCCATGGGCATGCTAGTCGACGAGCGCCAGGCCATCGTATGGCGTGGGCCTATGGTCACATCTGCACTCAGGCAGTTCGTCACAGACTGCCTCTGGGGGCGTCTTGATTACCTCATACTCGACATGCCACCGGGCACAGGAGACGTACATCTCACTATGATACAGACAGTCAATGTCACAGGAGCGGTCATCGTCACCACACCACAGGAGGTGGCCCTGTCTGATGCCCGCAAAGGCCTCGCCATGTTCCGCCTCGATACGGTCAATGTGCCCGTCCTCGGCATCGTAGAGAATATGTCCTATTTCACTCCCGCAGAACTGCCCGATAACAAATACTACATCTTCGGCAAAGACGGCGGGAAGAAATTCGCTGAAGAATATGAGTTGCCACTACTGGGCGAACTCCCCATCGTCCAGAGCATCCGCGAAGGCGGCGACGACGGCACACCCATCGCCCTTCGCGATAGCGAGATTGATCTTTCGTCCCGTGCATTCGAAGACCTCGCCACAAACGTAGCCCGCCAGATAGCCATCAAAAATGCAAAGGCCGGGGTCACTGTCAGTGCAGAAGTGGGAGAGGAGGAATAATTTAGCCTCCACCTATCGCATTGAGCTTATAAACCTATTTCAACCTAAGAAACAAGCAATGGCAGAGTATTTCTTTTATATCGTATTTCTCATACTTGCCTTACCGATACTTGTAGCATCTCTTATTTACTGGTGGCTGTCTCGCAAAGGCTATAGATTTTGGGGTTTATTTATTTGTCTGTCAATAATTGGGTCGGAGTTTTTTGCAGTCTATACCGCCCTTTATCCGCTCGATAGCTTTTACAAAGAAGATTTTGAGTTTTGTACAAAACTAAAATTTCCGGAATCTGGGAAAATAATCGCCAAGGATGCCACATATCCGGACTTTCATGGTGAGTATTCTTCCGATGCCGTAGTAAGCATTTCGGAAAGTGATTTTTATTCATTACTTAATAAAGTGAATGCAGATACATTTTTCCGGACGGATACTATTATGGGGTGGCGTAGTGAACATTATAAAAAAGTGACTGCTGGTATAGAAACACGGGATATCTTAAGGATTGCTACAAGGGGTCAGGCAACTATTGGTTTTCTCAAAGATAAAAAGCGGATTATTTTCGAAAGAGGACCTTACTAACCTAATTGCCGTTGATGTTTTCTTAGCAGTTTATACCATTGTTCGTGTCCCCACGAGCCATTCCGAGGTGTCTACTTTGCTCAATCTTTCTCCATATGCGCTTGCATCCTCTTCACCACATCAGGTATGCATCCATGAGCTTTTGATCTTCCGGAAATTTCCCCGAAGCAGCCACGGCCTCTTCGAGTATTTGCCGCCCCTTTAGCGCATCCTCCCGGTCATAGAAACAATTTATCCATGGCTGCGTGAGGTGAGCTTCACTTTCCACACCTACACCATCCCGGCAGAACCGCACTGCTGTTTGCATATACATCGGTTCGAAATAGGTCCTGCTT
>JAOQAO010000115.1 GCA_025963485.1 Bacteroidota bacterium
TGTATGATCCGGATTACCTTAAAAAGTTAGAGCAACCTCAAGAGACTGCTCTAAAGGAGATAGCTTAAAGCTTCTCTAATGAAATAAAATTACGAAATCCTTGAAATATAACACAGAATCTAAAGGGAGAGGGAAGAACCAACGGCTGAGATATCAGACTATTGCACCACCTGTAATAAAGGCAAACGAAGCATGAAGCGCTCTACTTTTAGCGGAATAGTTTTTAACGATAAATACCACTATTCGTTAGTCTCTATTCACTATTCACTGATATCTACCTTTGGTAGGCAAATTTAAGTGGGTAAATACCGTTTTAGTATTGACCGAATGCACTAACTTAGGGCCACCAAAAAAAATACATAATGTCACCATTTACAGAAAGCCATGAGCTTCTCCGTCAGTCATTCCGCCAGTTTGTAGCTACAGAGATCACGCCTAATGTCAAGCATTGGGAAGAGAACAAAATTTGTGAACGCGAGGTCTTCACCAAGATGGGTGAGCAGGGCTTTTTTGGCGTCAGCTTCCCTGAAGCATACGGCGGAAGCGGTATGGACATGTGGGCTGCTGTCGTGATCAGCGAGGAGCTGTCACGCGCCAATATCGGCGGCCTGGCTATGTCGCTCTATGCACACTGCTACCTGCCACTCCCTGTCATCAATGCACTAGGCACAGAACAACAAAAACAAGACTACCTGATACCTGCGTTGCAGGGCAAAAAGGTTGCCGCACTCGGTATCACCGAGCCGGGCGCCGGATCTGATGTAGGCGGTATCACCACTACGGCAGAAGATAAAGGGGACTATTTCCTCGTCAATGGCTCCAAGATGTTTATCACAAATGGTACGATGGCTGATTTCGTCGTACTCGCTGTGCGTACGGGCGAGGGACATGCGCTGTCACTGCTGCTTTTTGATACCAAGACCACAGGTTTCTCTGCCGTACCCGTCCATAATAAACTCGGTATGCATTCATCTGATACGGGACAGCTTTTCTTTGAGAACTGTATCGTGCCTAAAAGCGCGCTGCTAGGGGAGAAGGACTTCGGTTTCTACTATATCATGAGCAACTTCCAGGAGGAGCGCCTGATAGCCTCTATCACCGGTACTGCCGCTGCTGAGGGCGCACTGGAGAAGGCTAAGAACTATATGAAAGAGCGCGAGGCTTTTGGTCGGAAGATCGCAAAGTTCCAGGTGCTGCGCCACAAGATCGCTCAGATGGCGATCAAGGTGGAGGCATGCCGCTCGCTGTCATATCGCGCTGTAGCTGAGTATATAGAGAAAGGACCAGCAGCTTATTACATCATATCTGTTGCCAAAGCATATGTATGCGAGGAAGCATTTAATGTAGCTAATGATGCGCTACAGATACATGGCGGATGGGGCTATATGGAGGATTACGGATTGGCGCGTGCATTCCGCGACCTGAGGCTGCTCACTGTGGGTGCAGGAACGACGGAGATCATGCACGAGATCATCTCGAAAATAGAGATGGACGAGGTGCGCCATGACAAGGTGCAGATCAAGCAGAGGATATAGTACGTTCATCCTTTCTCCTCAATATAGAAAACAAGCAATCAGCTCAGCGCAAAATCAACTGCAGCGGTAGCGTGTATATGTGTAGTGTCAAATGATGACATGGGGCACTCGTGTGCCTTGCTTGATCAGTATAGGGAGCTCGGTACAGCCGAATATGATGCCTTCTGCTCCCCGGTCTGCGAGGCGGGCGATGATCTCAAGTATTTTGTTTTTGGTCGTATCCAAAAATCGTCCAGGTATCATCTCGTCAAAGATGGCACGGTGTATATAGATGCGGTCTTCGTCGTCGGGGATGATCGTATCGATGCCCATAGCACCGAGCGTGTCGGTATAGAAGCGCTTTTCCATTGTAAATTTAGTACCGAGCAGTCCTACAGTACGTATGGGTGTCCGCAGTATTTCTGTACCTGTGGCCTCCGCTATATGGATGAGTGGCACAGACAAAGCGCTCCTGATAGCAGGAGCCACATAGTGAGGAGTATTGGCACAGAGGAGAATACCATCAGCACCTGCCTGCTGCAGCTTGAGGGCGATCTGGCTGAAGCGACCTGCCAGGTCCTGCCATCCAGCCTCAGTTTCTGGCGGGAGGAAGTCGGCAAAGTTGACCGAGTGCAGGTACATCTGCGCTGAGCTGAATCCGCTGAGCCTGCGGTTTGTCTCTGTGTTTATAATACGGTAATAATCCATGGTGGAGAGCCAGCTCGTACCACCTATCAGCCCCAGAGTACGCATGTATGACAATTTTATAAACACGAAAGTAGCATGTTTATTCTTTTGTACGATATCAGCCGGAAACAGAAAAGCCCCCAATCGGAGGCTTTTCTTACTTTACTCAGGAGCTGATTACAGGCTGCTCACTACTTCCACTTTGCCGTTTTTGATATGGATCTTGTCCCCATCCTTTACCTTGACGTCGCCGTTTGAAGTACTGATCACCGCATCGCTGCATCCCGACTGTATAGTAAGCGTTGAAGTCCGGCTGTGGTCAAAGGTGACATCCTTGTCAGATCCACAGGTCTTAGCCTTAAATGTATAGTCTTTTGAATCTTCATTGTAGTAACGGAGCGTCACGCCAGCGAAGGCTGAAGCTGTCAGCATGATAGCAGACAATGCGAGGAATACTTTTTTCATTTGATTATAGTTTTTGTTGATTAATGAAAACGAAGGTAGGCAAGTTTGAGGAAGCCACAAGCCTAAAAAATGACAGGAAATCGGA
The DNA here is from genome assembly GCA_025963485.1 of Bacteroidota bacterium. Lineage (GTDB taxonomy): Bacteria > Bacteroidota > Bacteroidia > Chitinophagales > LD1 > UBA1941. Next base: position 2,752 of record JAOQAO010000115.1, read on the forward strand.
AGTCAGAGCCCGCATTTTGATCTTTGATATGTATCCTTTTAATATTTACTTTAGGGAATGGAAGACCTGAAAAATCTTACGGTGGAGCAACTGGAGCAGGCGGTATCAGTCACAGCTGATACAAAGGAGAAAATTGCGCTTTTCAGTCAGATCGGAAAGAAGTATAAAGAGATAGGTAAATATCCCGCAGCTCTGGAGTATCATCAGATCGCAAGGACGCTCTGCGAAGAGTCCGGAGATGGGCCTGGAGTGATCTCCTCCCTTATTTCCATAGGCGCTACATTGTTTGAGCAGGGAAATTATCAAATGGCATTTGAGTTGTATCAAAAGGCCTTGGCTCTCTCAGAGAGCATGGGAAATGAGGGTAAGACTGCTATCATATATTGTCATTATGGCACCATCTATCAGGAGCATGGCAATTATTCTATCGCGCTCGAATATTTTCACAAGGGACTAGCTATGGCTGAGAAAGCCGGGGAAGTCGGCAAAGAGATAGCCTCATTCTATAATAATATAGGCGTATTGCATAAAGACCAGGGTGATTTTGCGCTGGCGCTGGAATATTTTCATAAGGTGCTCGCGATATCCCTTGAGATGGATGATAAAATACTCATAGCGATCTGCTATAGCAATATCGGGGTAGTGTACAGGCAGATGGGAGATTATGACCTGGCACTCGACTATTATCACAAGGCGCTTACACTACGCAAGGAGGCAGGTAATAAATTGACCTACGCCTTTTCCTATATCAATATAGGCATCATCCATAAGATGAAGAAAGAGTATCATGAGGGGCTGGAATATCAGTTCAAGGCCCTGGAGATATGCCGGGAGGCGGGCCACAAAAAAGCGGAGATCACCTGTATCATGAATATCGGCACCATTTCCTATGAGATGAAGGAGTATGCGCAGTCGGAGAAATACCTGCAGAAAGCCCTGCAGTCCAGCGCGGAGATCGGTAGCAAAGGTTTGCACCGGGATGCATTAAATAGCTTATACCAGGTCTACAGGGCAAAGAACGATATGAGAACTGCCCTCGATTATCATGAGCGGTATATAGAGGTCAGGGACGAAATGAATAATGAGGAATCTACGAGGAAAATAGCCAATCTGCGCATAAGGCACGAAATGGAGATGAAAGAGAAGGAGCGGCAACTCATGGAGAAGGTGTTGCACAATGTACTGCCGCCAGCCATTGCTATGCGGATCCAGAATGGAGAGGAACGGATAATTGAGCGGTTTAAGGATACCAGTATATTATTCGCAGATATACACGGTTTCACCACATGGAGTGCGGGCCGGGATGTCAATGAGGTAGCAGAAATACTGGATAAACTTTTTCAGCTCTTTGACGGACTGGCACTGGATCATGGGGTGGAGAAAATAAAGACGATAGGCGATGGATATATGTGCGCTACAGGCCTGCCGGAGCCGGGTGCAGACCACGCGGTCAGAATAGCAAAAATGGCACTCGCGATGCAGCTCCGGATGAGGGAGATCTTCACGGATATCGGCATCAGGCTGCGGATAGGCATACACAGCGGAGAAGTAATAGCAGGTATCATCGGCAAGAACAAATACTCCTATGACCTATGGGGCGATACGGTCAATATTGCCTCCCGCATGGAGAGCCATGGAGTGGTTGGCAAAGTTCAGGTGAGTGAGGCATTCAAAAACCTTTTGCAGGATAAATTTACGTTTGAGGAGCGGGGTGAGATAGAGATCAAGGGGAAAGGCCTGATGAATACCTGGTTTCTGGTCAAATAAGGTGCCCGCACGCTAAAATAAAACCCCGTACTATGTAGGCTCTTTGCCAAATCTGCATTAATCTTGCACCGCAATTCAAGCATATAAATGAGTAGAGAAAATCTTAGGATCTTTGGCCTGCTGCTGGTCATCGGCGCTCCTGTCTTCTTCTTCCTGGTGTTCAAGCCACTGAGCAAGATACCGCGCCCCCTGGCCCCTCCGCATTTCAATCCGATAGGAGTGAAGGAGACGGTCAATGATGCCGGGCAAAAGGAGGTGGACTCGGTATACCAGGTTATCGCCAATGATACCTTCCTCACGCAGTCAGGTGACCCTCTGGTACTCGATAGCCTTCGCGGCAATATCTACGTGGCCGATTTCTTTTTTGCGACCTGTCCGGGTATCTGCCCTAAACTCACCCGCCATCTCGATACGGTGCAAAAGTATTTTATCAAGGACCCCAATTTCAGGTTGGTGTCATTCACGGTGGACCCTGCTCATGATTCCGTGCCGGTACTGAGAGAGTATGCTAAAAACTATGGCTCGGTGACAGGCAGGTGGTTTTTCTGCACTGCGCCGAAAGAGAAGGTTTATAAACTGGCTGATAAGAGCTTCCACATCATCGCCAAAGAAGATGAGGATGGCGGTCCCGAGGCATTCGTACATAGTGACAAACTGGTACTCGTGGACTACAATGGAGTGATACGCGGCTACTATGACGGTACAGACAGCAATAGTGTCACTAAGCTGATGCAAGACATCGTGCTCGTACTGCGCGAGACAGAGCGGACCTACAGCTTCCGCAAAGACCCTAACCAGGAGGGAGTATTCCACCGGATCAAAAGGTGGTTCACCGGAGATAAGAATAAGAAATAATCAAGCATATGATTCAGGCAGTAGTAAAAAGGAATGACAAGTTTGCCTACGGGCTGATAGCAGTATTATCCGTCGTTGTTTTCGCGGTAGTCGCTTCATTGGGTAAATTAAAAATATACAATCTGGCCCCCGGCTTTCAGCTGGGCTTCGATCCGCACATCTTTGCGCGCATCAATGGCGTGCTCAACTCATTGGTCGCCATATTGCTGATCTTCGGACTTATCCTCGTCAGGCAGCGGAAATATGAGCTGCACCGCACTGTGATGCTAACTGCTTTTGGGGTCTCTTCACTCTTTCTGGTATCCTATATCTGTCATCACTTCCTGACCAATGACACCCCATTTGGCGGAACGGGAGCTATCCGTTATTTCTATTATCCGCTTCTTATTACACATATCATATTGGCGGCTACAGTGCTTCCTTTTATCCTGCTGGCGACTTATCGCGGCCTTACGGCAGATTTTAAGGGGCATAAGAAAATCGTACGAATCACATACCCGATCTGGTTGTATGTGAGTATCAGCGGAGTGATCGTGTATATGATGATCGCACCTTACTATACTACGCTGTAAGGAAATTTAGTCTTTATCGGTAAGTATAGCGGCCAGGTCGGCCTCTATACTCGTCTTCACACTCTCTACGATGCGGCCGATCTCTACACCGTTTTTGATCACCACGTAGGTGGGTACATTTACGATCTTATACTTAGCTGAGCTACCATCCTTAGTGGTCTTGTCCCTGCCGACCAGATGCAGCGTGATCTGTGAGTCCGATATTTTAACCGCGTCTGCTACTTTATAGAATTTCGGTAACAGCTCATGTGTATCATCACACCATGTACCGCCAAAAACTTCTATGTGCAATACCGGCGCAGATGCTTTGATGAGCTTAAGCGGTGACGCAGCTGGCTTATAGGCATCATACCCTTTTTTAAACCATGGAAATGCGGGATCGGTCAGCGATGCACGTGTAGTCGTACCCATGAGCATTTTGCTGCCGTCTTTGTCTTTTGTGACCATTAGGGCATTTTTGGGTGAGCAGGAGACGAGTATGAGCAGCGATGCACAAACGATGTAGGTAGCATATTTCATAGCCTGAAATTAATTCTTTTTGGCCATGATGCGCTTGCGATGTATAGTACCCCATTCTTTCATCGCGTTGAGCACGGTGTCGAGCGTGCGGCCGTATGCCGTCACCTCATACTCCACCGTCACAGGAGTAGTAGCGTAGACTGTGCGTGTGATGAGCTGATTCATCTCCAGCTCCTTTAGTTCTTTGGATAGCATCCGTGCGGTGATATTGGGTATCTCGCGCTCTATCTCTTTGAAGCGTTTTTTGCCAAACATGAGCGCCCCTAATATCGGCAGTTTCCATTTGCCACTAAGTATGTCGAGTGTATCTCTTATTGGCATGATAAAGCCTCCGCACGTCTGAGCGTCGTGTTTTTTCTCTGTGTCTTTTTGTGTCTGAACCATTGCTATTGTTATTGGTTACCTATAGTATACTGATATACTAAAGTATAGTAGTTACTAAAGTATAGCAAATGTAAGTAAATTTGCATGGTTAAACAACTAATTTATCTAAATAAAAACGCACAATGAAAAAGAATCAAATTATCTATTGGACTACGACGGTCATCGTATCGGCCATGATGCTGATGTCAGCATACATGTATCTCACCTCCGAAGCAATAAAAGCGGGATTTGTTCACCTCGGTTTCCCGGACTATTTCCGGACGGAACTGGCGGTTGCTAAGATAATCGGAGCGGTTGTATTGCTGATACCGGCACCTGCACGGGTGAAGGAGTGGGTGTATTCTGCCTTCGGTATCATCTTTATTTCCGCAGCGGTAGCGCATTTCACTGTCGATGGCGCTGCCAAGGTCGTCGGGCCGCTGATTGTCATGGTGCTGCTGGTCGTTTCCTACCTTTTTTATCACAAAATATATGATGCTAAAAGAGCAGCATAAGGCCTTCTTTTTATCACACAGAAACAATTAAAGATTATGAATATCATATTATGGATCGCACAGGGCATACTGGGTATGTTTATACTGGCAGGCTTTATGAAAGCCACTCAGCCCAAAGAGAAACTGGCCCTAAGAATGCCCTGGGTTAATGACTTCACAGCCACACAGGTCAAGCTCATAGGTGTCTCTCAGATACTGGGTGGCATAGGCGTCATCGTGCCCTGGGCTACTGGCATAGCGCCATTCCTCACAGTGCTGGCTGCACTGGGCCTGGCGCTGGTCATGGTATCGGCTGCCATTTATCATTTGAGCAAAGGTGAGTACAAGGCAATCCTTACCAATACCTTCTTTTTTGCGCTTGCAATATTTGTAGCCGCTGGTAGATTCGCCTCGTAAATGTTGTTTTTAGTCTGATGGATTAGTTATTTTTGGTGTCAAATACTACATCATGAGTGATCCATCAGACTACCTGACCAGCACGAGGAAACTCTTTGAATACTATAAAGAGCTAGGCGAAAAGACCTTTAACCAAATACCTGATGAGGGACTTTTCTGGCAATACAATGAACAAAGCAATAGCATTGCGATCGTCGTATCTCATCTCTCGGGCAATATGCTCTCCCGATGGACGGACTTCCTCACTACAGACGGGGAGAAGGAATGGCGGAACAGGGATGCAGAGTTTGAGCCTGTACTCAAGACCAAAGAGGAGGTGATAGACGCCTGGCAGCGGGGATGGGTCTGTTTATTCGCCGCACTCGACTCACTCACCACAGATGATCTGGGCAAGACCATCTATATCCGCAATATGGGCCAGACAGTCACTGATGCGATCAATCGCCAACTCGCGCACTACCCCTATCACATAGGCCAGATAGTATTCATAGGCAAAATGATCAATGGGGAGAACTGGAAGTCCCTATCGATCCCGAAGGGAAATTCTAAGAGCTATAATGCGGAGAAGTTCGCGCAGCCTAAGCATAATGAGCACTTCACAGATGACTACCTGAAAAATAAGAAATAGGTTTCTGGCATTTACTTGCCACTCAATGTACCGACTGGTTTTACAGTTTTAGGTTTGGCAGGAGAGATCAAGCGGTTAGCGCTATGAAATTCGGGCTGTGCTGCTTTCTTTTTTACTTCTTCGGCTTTTTTCTTTTCTGCCGCTTTATGGGCTTCGGTAGCAGCTGCACTATTCTTATCAGCATTGGCTGTGGCGGCGCTATGTGTGATGCCGGGGCGATAGACTTTGGTATTCGCAGGTTGCTTACCTGAGCCTTGAGAAGTACTGTGGGCAGAAGAGCTGCCATGCGTGGCAGAAGTGCCAGAGCGTGTGGTGGTCGTATGCGCAGTGCCTGTGCGGCTATAGGGCGTATGGCCCATGGGCACTGAGCTACGGGTAGTGTGGCTATGCGACCCTGAGGAGCGGCTGCCACTTGTCTGTCCCATCACAACATGAAAGCAAAGGCAAAAACAAAAAATAAGAATGGCGGTACCTCTCTGCATAGTATGAAAGTACAAAATAGAAAGCGATGATAATAGAAAAGGCCGCCTTTGGTGAGGCCGCCTTTTCACAATAGATCAGAAAAATCTTAGAACTTAAAGAAGAAATAGGTCACAGCGGCCCATTCTGTCTTCACACCATTGGCATAGCCTATGGTGCTATGGCTGCTATTTTCGACAGTGCCATTTTTGATGTAGCCTATGGTCGAGTGGCTGGAGTTCTCGACAGTGCCGTCGCTTTTGACATAGCCGACCGTAGAGTGGCTACTGTTTTCTACTGTGCCATTCCTGACATAGCCGATAGTAGAGTGGCTGCTATTTTCGATAGTGCCATCACTTTTGATATAGCCCACGGTCGAGTGGCTGGAGTTCTCTATAGTACCGTCGCTTTTGATATAACCTGCAGTAGAGTGACTGCTGCTTTCGATAGTTTGTGCATGGGCTGCGATGCCTGCACCGAGTAGCATAAATGTGAAAAATAACTTGGGCATGGTTGGTTGGTTTTAGGATAATTTAATGACCGAATATACATTTTATCTCCATCGGAATAAACCACAAAAAAGAGGCGCTTAGGGAGCGCCTGCGTCTTGCCTGTGCCTGTCGCCGAGGGGATCGGCTCTCATATTCTCGCGAAGAACAAATTGCAGTCGTAGGAGAAACTCACTTTGCCACTCTGCTGATGCAGGGCAAATATTCCTTTGAGGTGTTCCAGCATGGGCTCATAGTTGATATGGCCTGCATTAGGGGCGTATGAAGAGGAGAGTAGCCTTCCTTTCACGCCTTCATAGTCAAACCACTGCTCATTGTGAAAGACTTTGCGGGTCATTTTGTTTGGCGCGAAGAAAAGAGCGAGGTCTTCGGGTTTTATATTGCGGTGGTCGACGGTTGTATAATCCGTAGCATAGTTTAGCAACAGGTCCTCATATGCCATTTCGAAAGGAGACTTGACCTTGCGCTCATTCCACAGCAGCAGGCAGTATGCTCCATCGCGCGCGATCCGCGTGCATTCTTTTTTGAAAGCAGGCTTGTCAAACCAGTGAAAGGCCTGGGCAGCGATGACGAGGTCGCTACTCTGTATCGGCAGGGTAGTATGTTCTGCAGTACCGTCTATGCTGATATAGCCTGCATGATGTGCGAGTAGCCTGTCGGCAGCATCGCGCATTTCCTTATTAGGCTCTACGGCGTAGACCTTATTGCTATTGCCGAGAAACATCTCTGTAGAAATACCGGTACCAGAACCGATATCCGCTACTGTCCATGAGGCATCGAGGCCCATGGCCTGCTCCAGGTATAGTAATACATCTGCGGGATAACCCGGACGGTACTTGATGTAGTTGTCGACGCGGTCTGAGAAGCGATTGGTATTGTCAGCCATAGTATAAATGTATTTCTTTCTATGTTAAAAGTAAATAGCCGGTCGGGATAAAACGGAATTTGCATTTACTTTATACAAAATAGTGGTCATGGAAGAAATGGAAGTGCCTACAGAGCACCTGCACGAGCATATAGAGAAAGAGGCCGAACACAGCAGAGATATCTGGTCTACGCTCACTGCCGTATCGACTGCGTTCATGGCGGTCTTTGCTGCACTGGCGAGCCTCTTTGCCGGGCATCACTCCAATGAGGCTGTGATATGCCAGATCAAAGCCTCTGATCAGTGGGCTTATTACCAGGCCAAAGGGATCAAGAAATCAATAGCTGAGCTGGGCGCTACAGTGACAGCTGATATCGACAAAGGCGCTCAAAAAGCCAGGATAGATAAATACGAGACCGAGCAGGAAGGTATTCAGGAGAAGGCAAAGGAATTTGAGACAGAATCACAAACGCATCTCGGGCATCATGTGATACTGGCGCAGTGCGTCACTTTATTTCAAATAGCGATAGCTATCTCTGCTATCTCCCTGCTGACGCGCAAACGCTATCTCTGGATTTTTGCCCTCGCCCTTTCTGCAGTAGGATTATTTGATTTTGTCAAAGGATTGCTATAATTCTTATTGAAAGTGAATCTGTTGCCTTGTATCTTATTTCCTTCAATTCCGTTTAATCACGTAACGAAAACAAACGGAACTACTTAATTACTAATAAATGAATAAACTATTTGCAGGATGCAACCTCAGTTTTTTAGGGTTGAATAAAAGAGGTATGGCTATCTGCGTATGCAGTTTGGGCTTAATGTTATTTATGGGTAGCACAGCCATGGCAGGCGCTCCAAGGGGGATCAACTATCAGGGGGTGGTGCGGAATAACACCGGGACTATAGTAGCCAGCCAGCCTGTGGGTTTGCGTTTTAGTATTCATAAAGACAATGTAGCTGGTGCTATCATATACCAGGAAACGGGTACAGTCAGTACCAATGCATTTGGAGTGATCACTGTGATCATAGGTGGAGGCAATACCGTACAGGGCAATATCGACAGTATAGACTGGTCAGCGACCAATTACTTCATTCAGGTAGAGCTCGATGCAGCAGGTGGCACGAGCTATGTGGATATGGGTACTACACAATTCATGAGCGTGCCATATGCACTGTATGCCAAGGCAGCTGGCGTAATGACACTGATGAAAGACACTATAGCGACGGTGACTGGCAATACGACCATCACTGTCACGCCTACCACTTCATATCTGAGAATAGGTTCATCAGTTGCGGCAGCTTTTGCGAACGTGAACCTTACCAATGGTATTGTTCCCGGGCAATGCATTGTCCTGGAGGGGGCAAGTACGGGTACGAATGGCGTCCATTTTGAGAACCTTGGAAATATAAAAATAGGTTCCGTCGGTCCGTTGAGCTTGCTGGCTAACGATATACTGACGCTGATCTGGAATGGTAATCAGTGGGTCCGGACGGCATACAGTTCAAATCAGTAGTAGATACCACTCCGGCTTTTTATTTCAAAGCTATGCAGGCAGCTATTCATACACGAAGCGAAGAATTTGATGATCTGATACATCAGGCCGAGCGCCTATGTGACAGGCGGAGTGCAGATGCGCAGGGTATCATAGATAGTGTGACCAGCATGGCTCAGTCCTCACGTGGTACCCGTCAGATGATCCTGGCGGAATATATACAGGCTTACTACGATTGCTTTATAAATAATAACTACGAGAATGCCATTGAGCGCCTGAACAGGACATTGGCCGATATTGATGATGATGAGTATTCATCCTTTGGATATAAATTGTCCATGACATTGGGCAATTCTTATCATTTCAAGGGTGATATATTTTCAGCACAGGAAAGCTATATCAAAGGCTTGCGCTGTCTCGATGCCAAGGATCACCCTACCCAGTCTGAAGAAATATTTATAGCCTCCTTCAACTATAATCTGTCTGTCCTTCTCAGCTCTTCTCAGCTCAATATAGATGGCGAAGAGAATCTGGCAAAGGCTATATCATTGTACCAGAAGCATGAGAAGAAGTTCCAGCTGTCTAAATGCTACGTGGCCTACGCGCAGCTGCTGGACCGCCGACAGGAGTATCGGCGATCGATAGAATACCTGGAGCAGGCGCTGGCAATAGATATAGAGAATGACGATCAGTATAGCATAGCTCTTTCCAGAGCCAATATCGGCATACTCCTGGTCAAGGTCAATGAGTATGACAGGTCATTTGCCTACATGAGAGATGCGCTGGAGTATTGCGAGGCCAACAACCTCACATGGCCTATCGCCATGATCAAATTTGAACTTGGACAAGCGTACCTATACAGGAAAGAGACGGACAAAGGCCTGGAATTGGTCTCAGCAGCTGAGAAAATGATGATCAACCTGGACAATAAAAAGGAACTGTCCGAAATATATCGTGTCAAATCCACTGTACTTTCTCAACAGAAGGATCATGAGCAGGCCAATATCTATCTCGAGAAATATGTGGAGAGCCTGAAATTTTTCTTTGACAATGAGAAGACCAACGCGCTCACCAGGGCGAGGAAAGAATTTGAGTCAGAACAAAAGGAGAAGGAAGCAAAACTGCTCCGTGAAAAGAACCTTCAGATAGAAGATTACGTGCATAAACTCGAAGTCTCAAATAACGAATTAAAGCAGTTTGCGCACGTCGCTTCACATGACCTGCGCGAACCACTTCGTATGATCACGAGTTATTTGCAGCTCATGCAGCGGGGACTGAATGGAGTGTTATCGGAGCAGCAGGAGGAGTTCTTTGGTTTTGTCATGGATGGTGCGCGGCGCATGGACCTGCTTATACAGGACCTGCTGAGGCTGGCCAAAGTGGATGCTAACCCGGTCATAGAAAAAGTCAAGCTCAACAATGTACTGGAGGAGATCAAGCTCAACGTGGACACACTCATACGCGAATGTGGAGCGACATTGAGTATAGGAGAGTTACCGGTCGTTCTTGCTGACAGGACGCAGATGCTCCAGCTTTTCCAGAATCTCATCGCAAACGGGATCAAGTATAATAAGAGTGCGACTCCTGAGATCAGGATCAAATATATAGAGCGCGCAGACCAATTGGAGATACACGTGTCGGATAACGGTATCGGTATCCCCGGACATTTGCGTGAGGAGGTCTTTCAGATATTCCGCCGGCTACAGCAGCAGACCAATGTGGCTGGCTCTGGTATCGGCCTGTCTATATGCAAAAAAATAGTGGAAAGCATGAATGGAAGGATCAGGGTAGAAGACAGGCCCGGGGGCGGGACCATCTTCAAGATATTTTTGCCGACAGCTATACTGCAGCCAGCTTAGTTTTACCGGATATTCAGAAGGATCTGATCCTCCGCATCAGTATTTAATATAACGGCTTTAAGGGTTTTCGCCTCGTAGATTTTATACGTTTCAGTAAAGCCTTCTTGCAGGTTATACCTGGCTTTCCATGATAGTCCCTGTTTGATCTTGCTGGTACTCAGGCAGGTCGGATAATTCCTGAATGGAAAATATTTGCCGATGCTAACGCCCTCTGCTTTATCACCCGCACATACCTTAAGTATATGGCATGCCGGGCACCTTTGCTACTATATCTACCCATTCATTGAGTGTCGGAGTTTCGTCAGATGCTACATTATACACTATCGTATCATTAGCTCTTCCGGCTGCACTATTCATTGCTTTCATAAATACAGATACCACTTCTTCCACATGTACGAACTGTATGGGCTGCTGTCCATCTCCGGGAATGATGATCGGTCTGCCTTGCAGCACGCGCTTCCACACAAAGGTTTCTCTGTCCACGCTATTGCGAGGGCCATATATGTATGGCGGACGAAAGATAGTGACGGGTATTTTGCCCGCATGATCTATAAGGAACTGGTCGGCCTCTGATTTATCTATGCCGTATTGTCCCCATACGGGTGAGCCGCCTATAGGGTCTTTCTCTGATGCACACCGCCCCTGAGTTTCTGCATAGACAGCAGCACTGCTGAGATGTATCCACTGATCCGCTTTATCTGAGAAGTAAGTCCATACAGTTTCTGTATGCTGCCTGGTATATGCGCTTGTATCGATCACTACATTAAAACCATCTGTAGATTCGGCGGTCTTCTTTACGTCCTCCGGTTTGGATCTATCCACTATGATTTGCTGTGCGCCGTTCATCGGCCTGTTGCCACGGTTGAGGATAGTGACCTCATGTCCTTCCCGGAGCATGGTGGGAACAAGCGTATGCCCTATGAAGCCGGAGCCCCCGATGATCAGTATCTTTTGCTTTGCCATTATATTGTCAATTCTGTTGCAGACACCAGTATGCCATCTTCGTCGCAGTAGATCCACTCTCCCGGTGCGAAGTCTACACCGGCGAAGTGTACTCCGATATTCTCCTGCCCTATGTTCTGCTTGTTGCTTTTGAGTGGATGGGTATTTAGCGCTTTCACACCTATAGATAGTGTGGCCATTGCAGCAGAGTCGCGGATGCAGCCATAGACAACGACACCGTTCCATTTATTCTTGACGCCAAGCTCGCCCAGCATATCACCCAGCAGCGCACAACGCATAGAGCCGCCGCCGTCTACTACGAGCACCTTGCCAGTGCCGTCAGTCTCCAGTGCTTTGCGCACATAGGAGTTGTCTTCATGGCACTTGATCGTATATATCTGCCCGTTGAATAGCTTATTGCCGCCATAGTCTTTGAGTCCTATTGGTTCAGCTATTCTTACTTTGCCGCCGTATGCGTCGCTTAGGTCTGTGGTCAGTAATGACATAGTTTATAGAGATTGGTATGAGGTAAAAGTAATGATCCAGCTGCTATATTGCAATGGTCCCTTTTTGTCGCGAGACTTTCCAGGTTTCTCAGCTCAGGTGCGATCTCTATGAGGCATAGAAGCACTCTCAACCCATAAACCTGGAAAGTCTTTACCATCAAATTTGATTTTCCTGAATGAATTACCCTATTTTGGTTTCACTAAACTATAACAGATGAAGTGTATATGTGTAGGCCGCAACTACGGCGCCCATGCCAAAGAACTCAACAATGCTATTCCCGAGGAGCCTATGCTCTTTCTCAAGCCACAGACAGCTCTGCTCAAAGACAATAAGCCGTTCTATATACCAGAGTGGACCAAGGATCTGCACTATGAGCTGGAGGTCGTGCTTAAGGTCTGCAAGCAGGGTAAATACATCGAGGAGAAGTTCGCTCATAAGTACTATGATGAGATCACTGTAGGTATCGACTTCACCGCACGGGACCTACAATCGCAGCAAAAGGCCAAGGGCATGCCATGGGAGATCGCCAAGGCTTTTGACAACTCTGCTGTAGTAGGAACGATGAAAAAACTTCCAGACTTGGGTAAAACCTCCGGTTTTGACTTCCATATGTTGCTCAATGGCAAAGAGGTCCAGCATGGTAATACGAATGATATGATCTTTCCTATCGCCAAAGTCATCTCCTACGCCTCCCAGTTCTTCACACTGCAGTCGGGTGATCTGATGTATACGGGCACTCCGGCAGGTGTCGGAGCCGTGGCCATAGGAGATAGGCTCGAAGGTTTCCTGGAAGGGGAGAAACTGTTTGATTTTGAGGTGAAGTAGTTGACCTCACTTTGTTCAGCATTCCACAATCTTCCGGTTACATCAGCGTTATTCTCATAAAATAGATTTGAGAGCAACCACATTTTTGCTTTTTATTGTTGGGCTTTTGATTACTCTTTTTGCTTGCAGGCACAAACCTGTTACACAAACTACACACCTCAAAAAGGAGTGGGCCGATACTATTTTTATCCAACCATTCTATCCAGTGACGGATGTCTTTGCGCAGATTGCTTCGCGTGAACTGCATGACTTTTACGGTTCACCTATTGTCATCTTGCCTACTATCAAAATTTATGAAAAGGCACATTCTGCTACTGGCCGTTATTCAGCTCCCATTTTGCTGAACTGCCTCAGCGATTTGCCGAGGGCCAAAGGATATAAGATACTGGGACTGGCCAGCTTTGATATTTTCACTGAGAGCCGGGGTGTGAAGGAGTGGGGCATTTTCGGACTGGGCAATTGTCCGGGCAATGCGTGCGTAGTGTCTGATTTCCGGTTGAAACAGTTTAAAGGTAAGACGGAAGCATTTACCATCAATGTGATCATTCACGAGATTGGCCATAATTTTGGCTTGCCTCATTGCGATAAGGATGAGAAATGCCTGATGAATGATGCAAAAGGGACCATCGCTACATTGTACAAAGAGCAAAAATGGCTATGCCCGTATTGTACTAATAAATTGGCGGTAATAAGGGCTGAAACTATTCGGGAAAAACTAACTGCATGGCTTGATTAGCATAAGCGCATTACAATAAAGTACCGGTAAATATAAAGAAGTAAGCCAGGCCCCAAAGGAGCAACGTGTGTCAGGAAAGGGCATGCCCTATTCCTATGCTTTTAGTCAGCCCACTGCAGGAATAGGTACGGCAGCTCGCTTTCCCTTCTGTACATTCGATCCAGGATAGATTGTACCAGCGTATTGGATGAACTGGACACATTGTCCTTGACAGCATTTGTATAGGATGAAGACTCCGGCAGGTCGTATGTAGGAGGAGTGATGATGAGCAGGTCGCCGTCCAGGAGAGCTACGTTATATGGATTTTTT
>JAOQAO010000121.1 GCA_025963485.1 Bacteroidota bacterium
CGACGAATACATCACCCACCAGCCCCCATTGTTCATTTTGACTGGTACCATCTTCGTCTGCACCCCACAGGTACATGACCTTGCCCATGTCATGGATCAGCGCTACCAGTTGCAGCCAGTCCGGCTCTCCAGCCTCGCGCGCTCCTTCTGCCGCTTGTATCAGATGCTGCACATTGGGTAAGGTCAGATCGGGGTCGCTTACGTCAATCAATGCATTCAGCTTCTCCATAGCATCCCAGACATGCATAGGCTTGTCAAAGGTGAGATACTTTTTCTTCATCCGCGCCACATATTCTACCGTCTGGCGCGAGCGCATTTTTTTATAATGCTCACGAACAGCGAGTGAAATGGTGTCTGCTTTATCGTAATCCCGGAATTGTACTGTTTCTGTTGCCATGCAGCAAAATTAAATCAAAATAATTAAAGATTGGGAAGTGAGCGTTGGCAATAGTAACTCATTTTCAATATGGATTTGCGCTGGGTGTTTTACCCCTTCCGTCCCCTAAAGGGGAAACCAGAGCCGGAATGCAATTTAAGGGTTGGCTTTGAGTTTATTTATAGTTTCTAATATTTTAATAGCGACGGTATCCGAGCTATACGTTATTTCGTGGTTGGTTAGCCTGAGCACGAAGATATTTAATGCCTCCATGTCCTTGTCTCTAAAATCATCGTATTCTTTTTGGAATTTATGCTGATGATATCCACCATCAATTTCAATTACAAGTTTTACAGGGTGAAGATAAAAATCGGCGATGTAGGTAGCTATAGGATGTTGTCGCCTGAAATGATATCCTTTTAATATCCCTCTGGTCAATAAACCCCAAGTTAATAGCTCTGCTTCTGTTGGCGCATGTCTCATTTGTTTGGCATAGTCAAACAATTTTGAAGAAGCACCATAGTGCATGGCTAACTTAGAATTCATAAAGCGGACTTTGTATTTGGCCTTGGTTTCCCCTTTAGGGGACGGAAGGGGTTGGCTCCCTATGCATTTTCCGCATCCCCCTTGTAAAACAACAAAAGCATCACTAATCCGAATAGGAACATCGCTCCACCGGAATACAGATTCATCTTGGGGTGATTACTTTCGGTAGCGATGAAGTAGGTCAGCAATAAGACAAGCCCACTAAGGCTGAAGAATATGCCGATAATGAAGCGGAGATCGGAGAGTTTTTTCATCAGAAGAAAATAAGGTTTAGAATGATTCCTAAAATGATCATGACAATAGCAATGAGCACTGGACTTTTAGCATCTTCCAGCTTTGGCGTGAGGCTGTATACCAATCCCACTAGCTCCTTTTCTTCCTTAGGTTTCGTGAAGAGGCTCACCATGATCGTGATAATAAAACATCCCACCCAGGCCACTGTCGCCACGCCGAAGGCCTGTCCCATGCCACTTCGAAACTCATGAATATTCAACCCAAGCCAGCCGCCTTTGCCTTCTGCCACAGTCACACCATGAAATATCGCAGCCAGCACCGTGCCTAATAGTAATCCCCAGAAAGCGCCATGCCCAGTGGTGCGCTTCCAGAACATACCAAGGAGGAATGTAGCGAATAAAGGGGCATTGACAAAGCTAAAGACCAACTGCAGAAAATCATTCAGGTTATTAAAGCCGGCTGTGATATAAGCGGTGCCTATGGAGGCGACGATACCAAATACCGTAGCCATTTTTCCAACCCTCAGGTAGTGTTCATCCGTACCATCCTTCTTGATATAGGCCTGATAGATATCAAAGGTGAAGACAGTATTAAATGCAGTGACATTGCCCGCCATACCGGACATAAACGAAGCAAGCAGTGCGGTGACACCAACTCCCAGTAGCCCCGATGGGTAATAATGCGCGATGAGCGAAGGGAGCGCCATATCAAAATCTGTTCGTCCGTCTGCCTTTAGCGGCAGCGAAAAATCACTGTGTGCATTGGTCAGCGCCAAAGCTATGAGGCCCGGGAAAATGACAATGAATGGCATCATCATTTTAGGGAAAGACGCAATGATCGGTGTGCGCCGTGCTGCTGACATGCTACGCGCGATCATAGCCCGCTGCACCACGAGAAAGTCCGTACACCAATATCCAAAGGACATCACAAAGCCAAGGCCCATGGCCATGCTCCACATATTTACACCCATCGGATTATCGTCAGCAGAGCCCATGTACTTCCATGTGTGTACCATTGCCTGTGGCAAATGTTTGGAGACTCCTTCCCACCCGCCTGCTTCATACAGCCCGATGAATACAACTGGCGCAATACCCAGCACGATAAGAAAGAATTGTAATACTTCATTATAGACCGCACTAGTAAGCCCACCTAGAAACGTGTAGGCGAGAACGATCCCTGCCGCCATGAAAATCGAAAACTCGAAACTCCAGCCGAGGATAACTTTCAGCAGCAATGCCAGCGCATACAATGAAATACCGGAGGAGAAGATCGTCATAAAAGCAAACGCAATTGCATTGAGCCCTCTCGTCTTATCATCAAAGCGCAGAGCAAGATATTCCGGTACCGAGCGTGCCCGGCTGCCATAATAAAATGGCATCATAAATATGCCGAGGAAAACCATAGCGGGAATAGCACCCAGCCAATAAAAGTGGGAGGTCATAATTCCGTATTTCGCCCCCGAAGCTGCCATGCCGATCACTTCCTGCGCCCCAAGATTAGCGGAGATAAATGCAAGGCTGGTGATCCAGAGCGGAACGCTGCGACTGCTCATGAGAAAATCGTTGGTGGTTTTGATCTTGAACTTGATCATAAAACCAACGCTCAGCACCACGGCAAAGTAAAGGCCGATAATGAGGTAATCGGGAAATGCTAAATGCATAGAGGGGAATTGGGATTCAGAATAATAATTTCGGGTTAAGGTATAAAAATTTAATTGTTATATGAATTATATAACAGCTTGTGCCGGGGGGATGATTTATATTTCGTTCAGCCACTCTGTTGCGATGCGAAGGCTCTCATCAAAGTTTTCTTCGGTCACTATCATTGGAGGTCCGGCTTTCACGATTATTTCCGAGAAAGGTAGTGGAACAACCTTCCGATCCCAACCACCAAGTCGAAATGACCTGCTGCACACAAACCTCAATGGAATGACAGGCACGCCTGTATCCCGGCTCATGAGGAGTGCTCCCGGTTTCAATACATGATTGGGCCCTGCAGGTCCGTCAGCGGCCACTGAGGTACTGTATCCTTGTTTCAGGTAGGAGATCACATTGCCGAGTGCTTCCTTGCCGCTATTACCACTACTGCCGAGGCAGAGATGTTTCAGGCCGGTTAGTTTTAGCAAGACATGTATGGGCTTCATATACCAGGCCGGATGATTCATCCATATCTGGTCATCCATTTTTACAAATACAGTAAAGAATGCCACCAGCCCATCATGCCAGATACAAAGGATATAATGCGGATGAGCTTTCAGGTCCGTACCCTCGAATCGTATCCTGCAGGTATAATGACCAAACAAAGAGAACAGATACAGGAAAACGCCGAAGCTCCATCCATATAGAAGAAAGAATGGACGGAGTAAAAATGGAACAGAATCAACGCGGGTCAAGGAAATGAATTTGAATGCTAACTTAAGACAATCTCACTGTAAGATTTCATAGTACAATATAAATCACATCTACCCCGTTGATATATAAACGCCACATCATGAAATACTGCTACGCCACCAAACATCACGCATATGCACAAAGCAAGATGGCCCGCAGTGTTACTGATAGCTTGCCTGCTATCGTCACTACATCTATCCGCCGGGATAGAGCGATATGTGCCCCTGCACATCCGCGATACTGCCTTCAATAAACAAGGCGGCAATTTCTCACTAGGAGTACGCAATACCATCAATGTTTTCAGCGATGAGCCCAAGGCCTTCGGTATGGGCATGGGAGCATCATTCAGGTTGCAGCTTCTGGATCGGGTAAATACGGAGTGGTTCGCCGACTATATGACGAGCAATCTTTATAACAAGGCCAACAGGACTGATGTTCACGTCGGTTGGAATGTGATGTTCTATCTCATCAAGCCAAAAGGATTTACGCGGAAGCTCACCCCCTTTGTAGGAGCAGGGCATTGTTTTGACTATACAGCTATAAAGATGAATGGTGAAAACCAGCAACTATATAAGCGATGGACTGCGGCCGTACAGATGTCCGTCGGTTGTCATTACAATATCACTCCGAAGCTGGATATTTCAGTCACTACACTTTACGTCCTGCATCTCGGCAAAGAGTTGGATGCCGATCAGGCGGACGATGGATCAGTCTCGATCGAAGAGCACAGAAACGCAGGATGGGAGGGTCATCTCATGCTTGTCATTAGCGCACACTATAAATTCTTAAAATTATGGAAAGCCAGAAAATAAAAATCAGTCTAATTCAAATTACCTGTCTTTTGCTCATGGTCATGATCCGGTCATGTCCATTGTACGCACAGAAAATATGGGAAGAACGCAAAGGCTGTATTAGTGTACAGGGAAACCTTGCTCCGGGATATTTGTTTGCACAGAAAAGTGTGTCAGCCTATTTCGACGGTGATGTGGAATTATTTCTTGATGATCGGGCCTCATTTATCGGAGAGGCGTTTATTTCCTTTGCCACCACCGAAAAGACAAAAGCCGGCCTCAGGGCAAATCACGCTATCTTCTGGGGAGCGAACTATCACTTCCTCAAACCCGGTCGCTTTGATCCGTATGTGGGATTCACTCCGGGTATGGGATTGGTCAGGGCTGGCTATAAAAGCGGTGAAGACATAAAGCTGACACCTTTTTCGGTAGCCCCTCTGCTCGGTCTATCTGTCGGATGCAATTATTATGTCGGTTCGATATTCCATTTCTTTGTAAAGGTACAGGGCGTCACAGGGCAGATGTTTAGCACACTGCCGGGACCTAAGCGCCTGGATGAATTAAAATTCATGGCGGGACTGGGCTGGAATTTGCGCATGTGGAAACCTAAGAAGCACGATACGTGGAAAAAAGCTTCAGGATAACTATTTGTATAGGATATACCTACAGAAAGTGTCTCCATCCGTTGGATTGCTCCGTTCGAGGAAAGAAGCATACATCGAGCATTTGCCCCCACCTAAAGTCAGTGCATTGGAGCAACCGTAGTAATCTTTGAAGAAAGAAGCAAACTCATAGAACTTGACGGTGTTTTGCGAAATGGCAAAAACCAAATAGCTTTTCTGGTCTTTTTTAAAAACTCCTACACCGCAGCGAATGGATTTGTTTTTCGACTTAGGCTGAAACTCAGGATGTATCCTTTTATCTATGACTAGCATAGGGCCGGATTGCAATGCGAATACGAGATTTTTGATACCCGATATTTTATTTGACTCGACAACAGTCGCGTCGTCATTGGTGATGATCAAAGCACCATTGGGCTTTTTGTAGAAGTTAGTAGAGCCGTCGCGGAGATTGATACCATTTACTTCACGACCTTCCGTGACGTAGAGGCCCGTAGGCACACACTGGTCCTCATGCGTCGGAGCACTCATAGCAAAGCTAATTTTGCGCGAAGGGACATTTTGTGAAACGAAAGAACTGTGAGAGAGCGAAGAAGGATTGTCAATGATAGAAAGATGATGTACGCTGTGCGTATCTATTTCTATAATGAAAACATCATAAATACCGCTCTTATATGCCACGCCCGATGCGGACCGTGTCTGCGCCATAGCAGCGACCGATACCAGGAAAGCAAAGAATATAAAAGCGATGTTTCTTTTCATGATGTTTATTTCTCAGTGACGGAGATCATCGGACCAAAAGTGCCGTCCATATCCTTCCTGATGTTTTCCTTCAGGCCTTTTTTCAGGTACATACGCGATACGCTGCCATCCAGGAATAGCGCATTGTGACCTTTGATATAATCCTTGAAGAAATTGGCAAAATCCCAGAAGTTGATCTGATCGCATATGGCGAAAACAACAGTCTTTTTATTTATGACACAAACACCGCTCCTTAATTTCTCATTGTGCGATCCTTCGGTAAATACGGAATGCCTTTTCCCGTCTATAACGAGCATAGGCCCTGATTGTGTAGCATAAGAGATATTGCTATCGCCTAGTTCAGTCTTTTTAAAACTATCGGTCGTTAGTATATGTGCTTCTCCGTTTTTGATAAAGAAAACTCCGTTAGGCATGAGATGGAAGTTGTCCCCGTTTTTAGGGTCAGCGGTATCTATAGGAGCCATCATTTTGCCATTCTCTATATATAGTCCTTGCGGTTGGCCATTGTGCATGTACATGCCACCGTTGGTGATCATTTCGGTTTTCGCTATGTTTATCTCTTGCGAGCTTAGCAGTGCTTCGATGGTACTAAAGTTATGCCCCACATATTTATCTTTCGTATGATGCAGGTGAAGTTTTATATCGCTCTTGTCCAGATCGACCACGATATAGTAGAATTCTTTATTACCTACTCTGACCTTAAATGAGTTGACGTTGCGGTCCAGAGTGTCGATCTTTTGATTGTAGTCCAGGCCCTTTTCAGGTTTTGGTGCAGGCGGGGGAGTGGTATCCTTGACTATAGGTTTGACGGGTGGTCCGACTGGCCTTGGTTTAGGATTTTTATTAGGTTCCGGTTTTTTGTTTTGATGTACCGGTTCAGCAGGAGGGAGCTTGTTATCCTTAGGAGTATTTACGGCAGAATCTTTTTTCGGTTCAGCTTCCCTGGGTTGGGGTATAGTCGCTGGTGCAGTGGCCGGTGCAGTTTGTTTGACAGTGTCCAGAGGGACCGTTTTTGATGTATTGTCCTGACTAGCCATGCAGCTGTCCTTCTGCTTTTCGATATCCTCCAGTTTCATTTGCAGGTCCTGTATGGCCTTGCTGCCGGCAGGTGCCTTGCTTTGCGCCAATCTCGTTTTTGCTATGAGGATCCTGGAATCGAAATAGTCGGAGCAGCTGCTTTTCTGTGACCATCCGGCATGACCATTGATCATCAGAAAAAGGAAACAAATGTATTTTATAGTGTTCTTTTTCATCATCTGCAGTTTAGGGTCATACCATCGGTGAGGCCCGGATAACATTGAAATTTCTTCCTCAGTAGCGTCTTCATTGTCTTCACCGCTGGCAGGTCACTTAACACATTGCCGGCAAAGACTTTTATCTCCATCGTATTCGGTGGGATAGATCCTACATTCCATGCCTTCGCGATGATGGTATTGGTCTGGCCGGGTACCAGGTCGAGTGGCAGGCCGATGATATCCGTATAGGCGCCGGCCTTATTGATCTTGAGGCCTTGCCTTTTGATAACCTCCACGCCGTTAAAAAATATCGAAACCGTGTCGCCATCTTCCACTCCATCATCAGCTACGAAAAGCGTAATAGCGCAATCTGCTATCACTTCTGAGGATTGTATGCGAATAGTATCTCCATAGGTGGTCTTTTCTATTTTTTTAGCCACAGGGGGTGCGGCGGCTTCTTTCTTCTTGACAGTCACATAGAAGCTGCACGTAGCGCTATTGCCGCTGGCATCTTTGGCGGTGTAGGTCACTGCATTGGCGCCGATAGGAAATATACTGCCGCTCTTTGGCCCGTCTATGAGTTTTATCTCAGAGATGGTACAATTATCATTTGCCGCAGGCTCTACATATACGAACTTCGCACCTGTCTCATCGCCTGCGATCAATATCACAGTATCGTGTGGACAGTTGATCGTTGGTTTTTCACTATCGAGCACTTTGATGTTGAAAGAGCACTCTTGTTTCGCTCCTGCTTTGTCTGTCGCCGTATAGCTATTTACAGTATTACCGGCTTTAAAGAAAGAATTTGCTTTCTGGCCTTTGGTGAGCACTATCTCTACTGCACCGGAGCCGGTAACCTGAGGTGGTGAATACGTGACCGTTGTTCCGCATTTACCTTTGTCAGATTCCTTTGTGATGTCATTTGAGCAGGTGAGGCTCCACTTTTCTTCGCAGGTCACTGTGATGCGGAAAGAGCATTTGGAAATATTACCAGCCGCATCCTGCGCCATAAAAGTAATGGTAGAGACACCTATCGGAAATGCTTCGCCGCTTTGCAATCCTGCACTGAGTTTGACGGGAATTGGTTTGCCATTGTCTACAGCGGTTGGGCTGTCATACACGACCTTTGCAGTCTTTGATCCACCGTCGCAGGTGACCTTGAGGTCAGGGAGGCAGGTGATCACCGGAGGGATATTATCGACCACTACCTTAGGTGCCCGCGCTGAAACGGTTACCTTAAAACTGCAGGTGGCGGTATTTTGATATTTATCTTTAGCGGTGTACGTGATCACATTTACACCCAGCGGGAAAATGCTGCCGCTCTTAGGGCCATCTGCCAGTACTATATCCACGAGCCCGCAATTGTCTTTTGCCGTAGGTTCCGCATAAGTGTATTTCACACCGGTCTCACCTGCTTCTATCATGATGGCCGTATCACGGATGCAAGTGATCTCAGGCTTTTCGTTGTCGACGATCTTTATATTGAATGAGCACTCTTGTTTAGCACCTGTCTTGTCATTTGCAGTGAAACTGTTTAGCGTAGTGCCTGCATTAAAGAAGGTATTGGGCCTTTGTCCTTTACTAAGTGTCACCTGCACGAAGCTCGAGCCGGTTACCTGCGGTTCGCTATACACTACTGTAGCACCGCACTTGCCCTTGTCGGTTTCCTGTGTGATATCAGATGAGCAACTGAGGTTCCATTTTTCCTCGCAGGTCACGATCACATTGAAAGAGCATTTCGAAATATTGCCCGCCGGGTCCTGGGCTATATACGATACTTTGGTAGTACCCACCGGAAATGCCTCGCCACTCCCGAAGCCGGCACTCAGCGTGACAGGTATATCTTTGCCATCATCGGTCGCTGTAGGCTTTGTATAGACTACTTTAGCTGTTTTAGTAGTTTGATCGCAGGTGGCTTTGACATCAGCCGGACAGGTGATGACAGGTGGCGTTTTATCGACTACGACTTTAGGCGCACGTGCAGAGACGGTGACCTTAAAACTGCACGCGGAAGTATTGTCATATTTATCGCGTGCAGTGTAGGTGATAGTGTTTACTCCCAGCGGGAAAGTACCGCCGCTCTTAAGCCCATCTGTCAATTTCAATTCTGCCACTGAGCAATTATCTTTAGCCGAAGGCTCTGTATACATATGGACAGCTCCTGCCTGACCTGCCTCCACCCAGATCACGGTATCTCTCGGACAGCTGATTTCAGGTTTCTCATTGTCGATCACTTTGACATTGAGCGAGCATTCTTGTTTAGCACCGAGATTATCTGTGGCTGTGTAACTGTTGAGTGTATTGCCCGGGTTAAAGAAAGTACCGGTACGCTGCCCTTTGGTAAGCACCACACCGATAAAACTCGAATGTGAAACAACGGGCAATGGATATGCGACAGTCGCACCACATTTACCTTTATCCGTTTCCTGCGTGACATCTGCCGGGCAGTTGAGCTGCCATTTTTCCTCGCAGGTCACGGTGACATTAAACGAGCACTTGGCCACATTGCCTGCTGCATCCTCGGCTGCGTAGGTGATCTTAGTGATCCCTGACGGGAAAGCCTCGCCGCTTTCAAAACCCTGCATCAGTTTGACGGGAACATCTTTCCCATTGTCAAGGGCAGTAGGTTTGGTATATGCGACTTTAGCGGTTTTAGAATTTGGGTCACATGCCACCTTGATATCGGCCGGGCAAATAATGGTGGGAGGGATGACGTCTTTTACTTCAGGCGTCGGTGGAGTGGCGGCAGAGATATTTACTTTGAAAGTACACTCTGCTTTATTGCCTGCTTTGTCAGTGGCTTCATAGGTCACCTCTGACACTCCAACAGGAAACTTAGAACCTGAGGGCAAGCCCTTAAGAAGTTTGGAGGTTACGACGGGGCAGTTGTCGGTCGGTGTGGGCTCCGTGTAGTTGACAGCCATACTGGTCTGGCCCGCAGGGATTGCCTGCGTAATATCTGCCGGGCAGGTGATCTGTGGTTTTTCTTTATCTGCTACATACACCTCAAACGATGTCACCTCGCGCCTGCCATTGCCGGAGGCGGAGAAAGCTACCGTAGTATATCCGGCATCAAAAATAGAACCCGATGAAGGGCCCGCTATCTGCATAAGCGAAGCAGAACCGCAATCCTGTTTCAACTCGGGAGCAGAGAAGCGAACCGTAGCGCCGCATTTACCTTTGTCGGAGACGGCCTCTACATTATTCTTTTCCTGCAGCTTGAAATCAAACTTCGGAATATTGCCGCTGGCGTCCTGATATAGTGTAGTGAGATCTTTAGTACTTAATGCGCGATTATATACCCTGATATCATCGAAGCAGCCTTTGAAAAACTCTGTATGTCCCGGCACATCCCTGCCGATCTCGAGTGGAGAATGATTGGAAATAAAGCTTTGGCTCAAAGGATAAGTAAATATCAGCGAGTCGTTCAGATAAAGATTTAAGTCGGAGCGATCATAGACCAATGCTATAAATGCCCATTCATCATCGGGAAGCTCCGCTCCTGAGTACGGTGTTTTGGCCGTGGCCGTATTGACAGAAATGGTACTCTTGGCCGATGTCTGAAACTGGACCCGGAACTGCGGATTGTCGCCCGTTTCTATTGCCTGGTCACCTTTACAAACGAGCGTTAGCCATTTCACATTATCCCGTGTCCGGATGATACGGAACCAACCCGTAACCGTAATATGATCCGTGATAGAACTTAGCGAGCGCGAATCCGGGATACTGATATAGCCATCAGTGCCGTTAAACTCCAAAGCGCTGCAGCTATTGCCCCAGCGGTCTGTTGTCTTGGTGACTCCTCCTATGATGCTGCCATTATTACCATTGCCGCTGGCGTCGCTTGCATTGCCATCACATTTGTAATAGCCCACCAGGCCGTCATTGATGTTTTGTGCATTCATCAATAGCGGCAAGAAAAGAACCAGTAGGAGTACCCGGAGTCGCATGAAAGATTATTCGTAGTAGTAGACGACGAGATTGGCTGCGGTAGACAGAGGTTTAGCACCGCTCATATCGGCCCTCTCCGTACCGTCCGGGTTAAACACCTTGTAGATATCTTGTGCACCGACGTCCAGATTGAGCATATAGATGATATTGGTGTATCCCAGTTCTTCTTTCATGAATTTGTATGCCTCATTGGTACGGTCCAGCAGGCTGCCATATTCCTGTATGTTTATCACTACGTGATAGAGCACATCATTCTTTTTGGCAGCGATGAGGAACCTCCTCTCTCTCGGAGTGGTCGATGCATTTGGCGCCACGCGGACCTGGTCATTGTATACGAGCAGGTGCGTCTGGAAAGTCGTGGCAGATACAGACTGTGCACACTGGATAAATTGCTGCTTTTCGTAGCTGTTGTTCTTGACATCGAAATGTTGCAGCGCACTGCCGCATTTGATATTGACCTTATTGTTCTTGAGGTCGGCTACGGCGATGCCGCCGGTAGCGTATACGATAGCGAGTGCATCCCATGCTCCCAGCGATTCATTGACCAGGCGGCCATTGTCTATAGTGAGGCCCTGCGGGGTGCCGGCTCCATCCATATAGGTGCCGCTCGATACGAGTACGATGCTTTTGCCATATTTCCACTCTTCGTAGCGCTGGGATACGGATTTATTGTCCTCCTTGAATGCAAAGTATTTTGCCTTGATCCTTTCCTTAGCGCGGTTGATCTCCACGACCTTAAAGTGATGGCCTTTGTAAACAACTGTACTCATTTCCACATCTTCACCCGGGTATGACCCTGATGGAGTGGAACCAAGCAGCATACCCGACAGGAGCAATACTACGGCGACTTTCAACATGTGAGTTTTCTTCATTTTTGTATAGATGGTTTTTTGATAGTATGATAAATTCCCTTGATGAAAAAGTAACTAAAGAACAAGATAATAGTAATGAGCAGTAATTTGACTTTCCACGAGGTGCCATTTATGACACGGCCTATTATATAGCCATATTCTCCCTTCATCATATCTTTTGTCACCTTGACAGAATAGCTCTCGGCGGGCAGCTGGATATTGAAATGGTCCCGCTTCATGCGAGTAGCCAGGTATATGAACTCTTCGTCGTATTGTATCTTGGGATTCTTAGCCAATGTATCCTGCATCTGCGCCTGTACCTGCTGAAACCACCAGTCGCCGATAGACCGTAGCAATAGTTTCTCGGATGCTACCGGATCATGTTCCGCTGCATAGG
The DNA here is from genome assembly GCA_025963485.1 of Bacteroidota bacterium. GTDB lineage: Bacteria > Bacteroidota > Bacteroidia > Chitinophagales > LD1 > UBA1941. The sequence continues at coordinate 12,154 of JAOQAO010000121.1, forward strand.
TGAATATCTCCCCCTCAGTGATCATATAAGGTAAGGAGTCATAGTGCGCAGCCATTTTCTCTTTGGTGCACGCATTGAAGACCGCTTCCCCTATTTTAGAAGAATCTTTATTAGCCTTTAGCGTATTGGCAAATTCGGATAGGATGACATATGGATTACGCAGATCTGCACAGTGAAATACAATAGCCGGCGCTTCCTTTTTATTATCTAAAGGCACATCCGCACCCATATCGTCCAGTTCATTGGCGAAAGTGCTAACAGTCGTTAGCGTTGCGAAAAAAAACAATAAAATGAATTTGCCTGCCCTCATATTTTAATACCTGTAGTACTTAGCGA
>JAOQAO010000217.1 GCA_025963485.1 Bacteroidota bacterium
GCAGGCAAATACTTCAACGCTAATGATACGACCCTATCCCATCACATTATTTTTACTAAATGCGGCAATGTCGAGGGGGCAGAGAATATTGCTACATATATTACGAGAGGCAAATCCTATGAAGTAAAGTTGGCATATTTTGATGATAAAGGAGATAAGATCATATTTCGTGATTCCCTGGATGAGGGTGTTGCTGAGTTATTCTGGTCCGTCAATAAGGACTCTTTGATATTGATATCAAATACCACAAATAGTAAAGTGAAACCAATCATCTTGCTTAAAAAATAAATCCGCTTATGCAGGTTAGGTTAAGGTACTAGCGCTGCTTCTGCTATCCTGATCTGTGCTAATACAGAATTCCAGAGATCCAATCGCGCGGTGAGCGATTTTTATACGGCAACAGTCGCTTCTTCCCACTTCGCAGTATCGTCACCGCAGAGCTCCGCCGTCATCTGATAGGCAAGGTGAGAGTGATGTCCCCCATCGACCTCTATATGGCGCTCTATATAGTATTCGAGTATTCCGAGTTTACCCGACAATGATTTGTTAAGTTCTTTGATCAGGCCCAGAAACATATCCGGTATCAGGTCTTCCCGGCCAAAGGTAAAGACAGCCGCCTGCACATGGGTCAGTCCCGATCCTATTACCTCAAAGGTGTTATTCATAAATCCAGTTACAGCTTTGTTCAATTGGGCTATATCCTCCGCAGATTTTATATCCATACCTTTTTTGATATAGCTTATAAAACTTCTCACCTCCGTAGTGTCAGCGCCAGACTGCTCCATAGCGGAAAGATATAGCTCAAAATGACTCATGCGCTCGCCATTCTGATTGAGATCGCTTTCTTCGCCCACTACTATTTCATTGATCAGGTAGCGGGTCGATGCACTGCCCACGGGCACCCATGGCATATCCACGCAGGTCAGGGAGCGCTGGAGGGACTTCAGCAGGCTCATAAAATCCCATACAGCATATACGTGATGCTCCATAAATGAATGAAGCTGCTCTATGCTGGTGATATGGTTATATAACTGATGCGCTACTATCTGCTGCCTGATCGGCTCTATGTCTGCCTTCAGGCGATCTATATGCTTATTCATCGACTATACTTTGGAGAAATAATGTGCGAATGTAGTATAAAATCTATTGAGCTAAAACCTAGCTCTTACCTTCCCATTCTTCATAAAATTGCTCCAGGAAATTGATCATAAAGTCGTGCCTTTGCTGAGCCATCTTTTTACCTGTTTCAGTATTCATTTTGTCTTTTAGCAGGAGGAGCTTTTCGTAGAAGTGATTGATAGTCGGAGCAGAGGAGTTTTTGTATTCTTCCTTGCTCATGTTCATGTTTGGAGGCACTGCGGGATCGTAGAGCGCCCGTCCCTTATAGCCTCCGTAGTTAAATGCCCTGGCTATTCCTATCGCTCCTATAGCATCCAGCCGGTCTGCGTCTTGCACTACATCAAGCTCGACGGAGCTAAATGCCTTCGCCTCCTTACCTCCTTTGAATGATATATTCCGGATGATACTTACTACGTGTGAGATAGTGTCTTTGTCGATCTCTATGGATGTCAGAAATTGCTCTGCCTTTCGTGGCCCTATCTCTTCGTCACCGCCATTAAATTTCGAGTCAGCTATATCATGAAGCAGAGCGGCCAATTCTACTATCAATATATCGCACTGTTCATGGCTTGCGATTTCTTTAGCCGTGTTCCATACCCTGTAGATATGATGCCAGTCGTGGCCGCCCTCGGCATTGGCCAGTTCGGCCTGGACGTATCCTACTGTCTTATTTATCTTTTCCGGGTGCTTCATGCGCTGGCAGGGTTGATTCTTCCTTGGTTGTTTTGTGCATATCCATAGATTTGGTATAGGCCTTTTTGCCTACTTCTATTAGTTCTGCTGCTCTATAAAACTCAAATACTGATGATGCATTCCTGGGTATTTCTATCAATATATCTACAGGGTATCTTTGCAGCATGATCTCGACGAGCCGGTCCAGCGATGCATCATAAGATTCGCTTAGTAACTCAAACATGGAGAGCGATGGCAGGATTGGCTCCACAGGTTTAATGACCTTATTTTCGGTGTCCTTTGCACGAGTGAAAAAATTGCGCATTTTGGTGAGGACATCGGATGCTTCATCTTCCACTGCCTCCACGATATTATGTACAGGCGCGATATCGTTGACCAGGTCATGCGGCACAGAACCATTCAGATTTACCGCCACGACTATTGCATCCTTTCTTCTTTTGAATATATCTACAGGCAGTGGATTGAGTACGCCTCCATCTACGTAAAGACCCTTCTCATGCGCTATAGGCGTAAACACCCCAGGTATGCCCGAAGATGCGCGCAATGCCTTAAAGAGGTCTCCATCACTGAAGTGCACTTCTTTTCTGGCGATAATATCAGTGGCGACCGCTACAAATTTGATTGGCAAATCTTCGATCTTCTTCTGTCCCGACATCTGCTGCAGGATACCAAATATCCTTTCACCTTTTACAAATCCGGCCATGGAGAAAGTAATATCAAAAAGCCTGTACACATCTGATTTGGTCTGCTTGATCAGCCATTCGGTATATTCCCTGAGTATGCCGGCGCAGTATAGACCGCCGATGATAGCACCCATAGAGCATCCATATACCTCTACTATTTCATATCCTTCCTGTTCCAGCATCTCGATCACACCGATGTGTGCGATACCGCGTGCGCCACCGCTACCAAGAACCAATTGGACCTTCTTTTTCATTTTTTTGCTTAAACGCTTCAAAACTAAATACCCTGATGGGCCGGATGGTTATGGTAGACCATTCCAAAAACAATGCTAATATAAATACTGACAGAATATGGAACTGTATCGGTGAGATGCACGTATCTTCCTGTATGATTTACTCAGAATGGGTAAAATCACCCTGTTCCGAACCAATGTTAAAATTTATAGGCTACCACCGGTTTTCTCTATGATTATATTCAGGCATCTGCGCAGTATATCTCCCATGCTATTGCATCCGGCAAAGCTGGCTTCGTAGTGTTTGGATAGTTCTTCCCGGAGTTGGGATATTTTATCCTCCGGCGCTATCACATCCTGTTCCATTGCAGCGAGTAGTGCTTTCAATTGCTGTTTGGATGAAGAGATACGCCGCGCTATCAGCGTGCGCTCCTCGCTTTGATATTGTTTGATGACCTCCTGGTTGATATGCTTCTTGACCAACTCCACGAGTTCTTTATTCTCTTTGAAAAACTGTGGCAAGTAGAGATTCTTCCTGCCTTCATAGCTCTGCTGGTCAAAATCGATCGCCCGTATCCTGAATTGCACATCTTCAAAATCTGGCGTAATGTCAAATACATAATTATAGGAACGCATATCTCCCAGCAGGCGGATAAACGAACGCTCATTAAACTTCACAAATTCTTTAGCGATACGTTTTTGATTAAACTCAGGGTTATTGAGATGTAGTTTGATAAAAACATCGCCGGGTATTCCTGCTATATGTTCTTCTATCAGAGTAAGAGTATCTACGAAGTAATTGATCCGCGAAGGGGATAGTATGTGTTCCAGTTCCAGGCCGTATACACGTGATGCATCAGCTTGTTTGATATAAAAGTAATCATAGACGTCATTATAGTTATTGACGATCTTGATGCGGAAAGGATTTGAATTACCAAAGGTGCAGAAGTCGACGCGCTCAATATGCAGGTGCTCGTGTACGCTATTGTCGCCACCGGTTTTGAGGATAGAGTATATTTCTTTCAGCCCCTGATGTAGCTCGGCTGTGTCACTCTGGGAATACATTGTCGATACCCACAGAGAATCTTTCCCATACTTATCATAGACTACCATTGTGCTTTCGAAACGCTTTAAGTCGGCATATCCCACCGGAAGAGAACGCTCGCGGTCATACGTGCGAATATATGACCGCAAGGGCGGCGATATATTGTACATGATCTTCTTCTTTGAGATGTGTGGTGTGGGAGCTTTCTCAGTCATATAGGAAAGATAGGAAACTTATTGCTTGGATAAATAAAGATCAATACCAGTCTTTAACCGGTCTTCAAATTTTTTCAATACTTCTCTTTGAGAAGGATTGCACTGTTGACATTTAGAATCATAATCGTGGGCAATTTCTTTTGATGTTTCAGAGGTGCCCTCCAGTGTTATGGCGAACTCTAACCAAACAATATCCACCCATTTTTCAAGGTAGGTATCAGGCAGTTTCCCTTTTCCGATAAAGAAATTAAGGAAATTGCGGAGATGATTATCCACGTAGTCTTTGCCCCCTGCCCCAAGTCCCTCGGAGTAAAAACCATCAGATTTGTCCTTGCTTTTAGCGATCACCACAAAGTAAAATCCCTGAATGCTTTCATTCATTTTAGGAAAACTATCCAGAATTGATAACAGTAGAACGCCATTTTCATTTGACAATTCCCACGGTTTATCCTGGTAAATATCTTTAGCCAGTTGCCATGTATTATTATCAGCCAATATCTTCTTTATATGAAAGCGCTTGGCGGCGGCAGGGCTTAATTTATGAGCGGATAAGATGGCTGGCAATAAAAGGAGTAGTATGAGGAGATACCGGCTCGCAAAAAGGGACTTCGCACATTTGTATTTCATTTTCAAATTTTCAAATCACCGGATCTTCAAATTGCTAAACTACACCTGATACACCACATCGAGATATTTCTTCAGTATATCACTCACCATGCCACGGAATGGCAACGTAGCTGCAAGTCCATACACTGGTGCTAAACCTTCCTGGCTGCCCGGATTGGTTTTGACATAGGCTACTGATTCCTGCAGGTCTTTTATGAAGCGTTCTGCTACTCCCGGCTGTGTATGACGCAATGTGAGCGCTATGTGGAAGCAGGATGGTTTGTGCAATCCATTCAGGCTCCAGCGGCGCTTGCTCATCTGGTCGAGTACCTCGTAGATATTCATGCTTTCATCTTTGCTCTTGATAGCGAATATCCACAGCGGATTTCCCATAATCTCCAGTTCCGGTATAGACTGTATTCCTTTTCTGAAAACATCTGCTGTCTCCATGATCGCCTTTGTCGCACGCAGGTAACCATCTTCGCCCATGCTCAGCATGGCTGCCCAGCATGTCGCGCTCAGCGCTCCCGGCCTACTGCCTGCTATAGTAGGAGAGAAGTATAGCCCTCCCGGCCATTCTGTAGTAGTATAATATTGATAATGCCTCAAAGCTGCACTGCGATATAACACGACAGAGGTGCCCTTTGCTGCATAACCATATTTATGCGTATCGGCTGACATAGAGGTGACACCCGGCAGGCGGAAATCTACTATAGGCACCGGATATCCCAGCTTCTCTGCGAAAGGAGTGATAAAACCACCGAGGCATGAGTCCGTATGAAAACCAATGCCATGCTCCAAAGCAATATCGGACAATGCCTTGATATCATCTATGATGCCATGCGGGAATGTAGGCGCTGAGCCTACCATCACGATGGTATTCTTATTGATAGCGCGTCTCGCTGCATCTACATCTATGGAGTAGTCAGCCTTCATCGGGATCCTCACTTGCTTGATACCGAAGTAGTGTGAAGCCTTATCAAACGCCGTATGTGCGCTATCGCAAAGGATCATCTCGGGAGCCGTTATGCCCTTCTCTTCACGTGCACGGTCGCGGTAGGTCTTCATGGCCAGGAGTATACTTTCTGTGCCACCTGATGATACAGACCCTACGATCTCAGCGCCATCGGGTGTGCGTCCCTGACCCATCATATTGGCCACCATGCTGATGATCTCTGCCTCAAATTTGGTTGCACTTGGGAAGAGATCAGAGTGAAGCGGGTTGCTCTGAGAGTTCAGTGCATAGACCTTGTTGAGGAAATCTATGTGTTCTTTATTGCCATTATAAATGCCACCGGAAACAAAACCTTCCTCCCAGGTTCCGATCTCCTGATCGTGCATTTTCTGGATGTCGGCGAGTATTTTATCTCTTTCTAATCCTGATGCAGGGAGCTTCGCATAGCTGTCATATTTACCCCTGTATGGTTTGAGGGAGTGCTCCAGCGTAGCCTGCAGCTTATCGTTCTCTTTCTCCACCATTTTCTGCACAGCAGGGATATTCTTCATTCTTTTTTCAAAGAAGCGCGCCACCGGTTTCGGCAGCCAGCTTAGGTTCTTTGATATTGATTCTATTGAGGCCATTTAATAGTATTAAGTAGTTAGTAGTAAGTATTAAGACGAATACACGCTCCTTTCATTTAAAATTATCACCGGTTCTTTTTGGCTTCTTTGGCGTATTTGAACTGATAGTACATCTGCATTGCCCATGCTTCCAGCCTGTTTATACTTTTGGCTCCGCCGATATATTTTGCTTCGGTAAAAGCCTTGGCCGTTTTCTCCAGCAATTGCGCTGCAATATACGCATCCTCTACTGTACCTCCTATACAAACGCAGCGTCCATCACTGTCCACAGCAGCATACCTGCTATGCAGCGCTTTGAGAACGGCAGAAACAGTATTGTTTTTTGCGACTTTGATCGACACGCCAAGTAATTGTGCCTGATCATCGAGTATGGGAGGCACTTCTTCTTTCAGCGTAGAACCATATTCCTGACGAGTGATCATAATGCAATTGATATGCTTTCTTGTCGCAAAAATGGCAGCAAGCATTTTATCTTCCTCAGTCATGAGGCTTAGTGGCGATATATCATTTTCCTTCAGAGATGTCGTGCTATAGGTATTTTGACCATCTCTTACCGTTATCTTTTGCACCGATACTTTACCCCAGCTTTTATAGCCGGCATCCACGGTTTCTATGTTTTTGATAAAGGAGATCAATTCATCTCTGATGCTCATGGGGATTAAGCGGCTTTTGTCTTAAAAGAATCAATATAAAGGGCACAAGCATCTTCCAGCGTTTTGCAAACTGTAAATACATCTTCGAGGTTTCGTCCGATACAAACACAACCGTGATTTGCCATCAGCGCAGCATTAGCTCCTTCGATTGCCTTCTCCGTACCAAACGTGATCTTCTTTGAGTTGGGTAGTGCATAGGGAGCTGCCTTGATGATACTGGCGCCTAATATTTTTTGATGTTCCGGGTTTAAAACCATTACATCCTTTTGAGCAGACGCGACTATAGATGCATACATCTGATGCGTATGAATCACAGCTGCTATATGCGGACGGGATTTGTAAACTTCGCAATGCAACTTGAGTTCGGACGATGGCTTTATTTTCCCCTCAAAGGCTAACGTATAGAAATTGACCAGCACCATATCTTCCGGCGTGAGTTCATCGTATTTTCGTCCGCTGGGGGTGATGACCATATGCGTGTCGCTTACCCTGACGCTCACATTACCCCACGTGCGCGCCACCAGACCCTCCTGCAGGAGTCGTTTGCCGGACAGGCAGACCTGTATTCTCGCTTCAGCTATATCCATTATCTTTTCATCTTGCTAAATACCCTGTCAAATCTATCGAGCGCATCGTCTATCACTTCGTCAGTATCTGCCATACTGGTATACATACGGCTCCCGGCGAGTGTGATGATACCTTCAGCCGTATATGCTGCGCCCATTTCCTCCATCATTTGTTTGCGTTCTTTTATTTCGGCCAGCACTTTGAGAATTTTGAGATAGTTGATCTTAACAAAGAGTGTCCCCGCAGATTCGAGATGACAGATCGAACCTTGATTGTAAGACACAAATGGCAAATTATACCGCTCCATCATCCCTCTTAGTCCTTTGGCCAGCCTATCTCCGGCCTGTCCGGCTTTCACACAGGCATTTTGTTTTTGTATTTCCACTAGCGTATAATATCCCGCTACACAGCTCAACGGATTTGCGGCCATCGTGCCGCCTACTTTGGATTGTTTTTTCTTAGCGCCGCCGAGTCCTGCTGAGAGGTATTCCATATATTCCTTCTTGCCACCGAGGCCCCCCGCAGATGGATACCCGCCGGCGACTACTTTGCCGAAAACCGTTAGATCGGGTTTCACATCAAAATACCCCTGTGCTCCACTCATGCCTACGCGGAAGGCCGTGACGACTTCATCAAATATCATCAACGAACCATATTTATCGCACAGCTCGCGCACTGCTTTGTTATATCCTTTCTGCATCGGATAGGTGCCGCTCTCAGGACCTAGTGGTTCGAGGATTACTGCTGCAGTTCCTCCCCTGAATTTATTCAAAAACAAAGTACGTTCCAGTTGACCCAGATCATTGGGATATACTTCCTGCGTATGACTGGTATACGCACGCGGGATACCATGCGACTCAAACCTGCCCGTGCCGGGTATCCTGATGCCATAGACCATCTGGTCCATCCATCCGTGATAGGCGCCTCCGACTTTGATGATCTTTGTTTTGCCCGTTATGATGCGGGCGGTGCGCACTGCTGCGATGACTGCCTCAGAGCCGCTATTCAGCATGCGAAACATATCTACCGACGGCATATTATCACAGATCATTTTAGCGATCTTCAATTCGTATTCATGAAACAATCCGGTAGACGGACCACAGGTGTTAAGTAGTTCTATGCACTTCTCCCTTACGACGGCAGGATTGCTGCCGAGTACCGTAGGCCCACCTGCCTGGATGAAATCTATATACCTATTGCCATCGATGTCGTGGAGATATGCTCCTTCAGCCTTGTTGAATACAATAGGGAAAGGGTAGTTAAAGGCCAGATTGTGCTGGACACCGCCGGGAATATATTTCATAGCCTCCGAGGTCATGGCCTTTGACTTCGGGCACGTCGCTTCTATTTTACTGAGGTAGTTATCGAGTACAGTTTTCGGCACATTTACCGGAGGCTGACTCATCAGATTGGCTATTTGCTTGTAAACTTCGTCTACATTGTGATATTCGGAGATGGAGAATGAAGAGCTCATTTAGAAAATAGTTAAAAGTGAATAGAGTGACATATGATTTTGACTGCGGAAGTTACATTATGTATTGCATTTCTAACCGAACATTTTTTACTTATTCCACTTTTTGAAAAGTCCCTTATTGGTCTCGTACAGCTCCACATATTGCGCGAAGCGGTCATCATACAATTTTCTATTGGCAGGATTAGGCTGAAAGGTATGATTGACCTCGGCCAGCGCAGAGACTTCTTCGATCTTAAGTTTACCTAAGGCCATAAGCGCGAGGAAAGCAGCGCCCCTGGAGTTAGCGTTCAGAGGTTGCTTCATTTGTTTGACAGGCCTGTCAAAAACATCAGCGAGGATCTGGCTCCAGACGTCTGAATTGGCTCCGCCGCCTATGAAGTTGATAGCCTCAAATTTTTTGCCGCAGAGTTTCTCGGCGAAGCTCAGCAGCCACCGATTATTGAGTGCGATACCTTCAAATACGGCCCGGATCATGTGTGTACGGTTAGAGTTGAGCGACAGGTTATAAAAACCACCACGTGCATAATGATCATCCACAGGAGAGCGTTCGCCATTTAGCCAGGGCGTGAATATCACGCCATTGCTGCCCGCAGGTGCCTTTGCCGCCACTACATCGAGGCGTTTGTAAAAATCCTTTGGAGCTTTCTCCATGCTGAGATCATCCTCGTGATAGAAGACATTATTCTTAATAAAATTGAGACAAGCCCCTGTTGTTTCCTGCTCGTTGACGAGCATATACTTCCCCGGTATGCCGGATGGAATACAGCCCATATTGTGAAACAGATCAGTCTTCTTCCACGGCGTGTGGCAGATCAGCCATGATGATGTGCCGATATAAAGATGTGGCTCAAAATCCCGCACAGCTCCAGAACCTATAGCGGCTGAATGCGTATCTGGCGTACCTGAGATCACCTTTACATCTTTACTAAATCCGAACTCTTCCGCCAGTTCGTTTTTCACAGTTCCTAATAAGGAATTGGTTGGAACAAGGTCTGGTAGCTTATCTCTGTCCAAGCCTGTAATTCGCAAAAGTTCCTCCGAGTATTTAATATTATTAATGTCCCTGTTATCTGTGACCCAATAGATCGTGATGGAGTCATAGGAGGCCGCAAATTTGCCGGTGAAGAACAGGTTCAGGTAGTCCTTTGGCTCAAGAAATTTGTATGTACTCTTGTATATATCAGGCAGTTTATCTTTGATAAAGAGTATGTGTGAAATACTATCCTTGCCCGATGGCGAGGGGCCGCCACCCGTGAGGCGCACCCATTTCAGCGCTTTGCCCACACCATAACCATCAATGCGGATAGGACCATGCATCAGTTTCTGGGCATGCTTAGCGCCACGGCTATCCATCCAGATGATGGCATTCATTAGTGGGTCACCTTTGGCGTCTACGGCCACCGTACCGGACCATTGGGTAGTGATGTTGAGGGCTAATATTCTTTTGGGATCAAATTTGCCTCGCTCCCTTATAGCGTTATAACATTTGCGGATGGCGCTGACCCAATCGGCAGGGCGTTGCTCTTTCCCATCTTCCCCGATCAGTATCAGGGGAGTTTCTTCAAATTCGTAGTCTATCATTTGTGCCCTGCTGTCAAAAACAGAAACTTTGGGGCCGGAAGTACCGAGGTCTATGGTTAATATCAGGTCTTGCGATGAGCTCATGTAAAGTATTTGTTAACTCCGCAAACTAACGAAATCTATCGGTGAATGAAGGTGTACTTTCAATAAAATGCGATTAAATCAAGCAAGATGCCTGTGCAAATATGTAAGCCCCTGAGATATAAGATTATTGCTAGCCTGTGGGGGTGAACTGAGATAGATCATATATCCCGAGACGCTTTTCTATTGCTGCCACTTTATCTACCATTTTCTCAAAGCCTCCTTCGCCAAAGTGCTTCTGTTCATTTTTTTCAAATTCCTCGCCCAGGCTGTCATATTCATGCCTGGATACTATCTTCCTAAATGCCGGGAAGAGCATGGTGTCTTCCCGAGCTTCGTGAGGGCGATACATGATATTAAAGGTTCCCAAAAGTGTGATCAGTTTTTGATCATCGGATTCATTTCGGTTTGATGTCTTGGTGAGTTCTATGAGCTGCGCGGTGATGTTCCTTCCCTTATCATGCTGCGTGCGGAGCACCTGTACCAGATCAGTCAGCTTGCCGACTTTTTCAAATCTTGGGAAGAGATAATTTTCTTCCTGCTTCTCATGATAGTCTTCGACAAAGGCTTTAATAATCCCAGCTGCCTCTCCAAGGCCATCAATTGCGAAAGGTTCCTTGTTTATCAGATGCATTCTGCAAGCATCATAAATAAGTAATATCCGGTTTAGTAAACCGTGCTCCTGCATCAGGTCTTCGGGCGGAGAAACTTCTTTATCCTCATCTTTATCATTGCATGAGGATAATAAATTCAGGCCGCCTATGGCCACGGCGCTGAATATGATCCCGGATTTTATGAAATGTGAACGATTAATCGCTCCACTGCTGCTGTTATTAGTTTTCCCCATATCAATCAGCTCACAAAAACGGTACCTATCTGCCTGGCACCTACTTTGTGTTTATTAACCCAAATCAAAAAAAATGGAAGACAATAGTAGCAATGCGATGGAGCATACATCAAAGATCAAAAAGCAATTTGATGAGTTGATAGACCATTTACGGGCGGATGTTTCGAAAGTCAACGATGTCAAAGCTAAGGCCCTCTTTGAAACCTCGGCGGAAGTCCTGACCGGGTTGAAAAAAGCCTTTAGTGATTTCGAAGAAAAGAAAGAGGAAGCCTGGAGATAGATGTCTTAGGGGTCACTATTATGCTTGTGGTGCTTTCACCGCAAATGACGATTTATTGCCCCAGATCAAGCGTGTATATTAACCCCAACCTCTTTTGGTAGATCGGTTTTAGCAATAGTGCCGTATCCACCCGCAATATCGATCACCTGGTCAAAGCCCCTTGCCTTGAGGATGGATGCTGCTATCATAGAGCGGTACCCACCTGCACAATGCACATAATAAGTATCCTGAGGTTTGAGTTGCCCGATCCAATCATTGAGGTAGTCAAGTGGTTTATTGGGTATGCCAGCGAGGTGTGATGCCTCATATTCTCCCGGGCGGCGGATGTCCAGTACAGACAGGTCTTTATTCCAGTGATTATCTGCGAAATCCGTAGCTGAGATGCTTTCTATGTGATCTACAGGCTTGCCTGCACTTTCCCACGCAGCGATACCGCCTTCGAGATGCCCAAGGGTATTGTCATATCCTACACGCGCGAGGCGCATGACCGTTTCTTCTTCACGGCCTTCGTCACATACCAGCATGATGGGCTGCTCTATATTTGTGATCAGCGCTCCGACCCATGGAGCGAACTGCCCATCGAGGCCGATATTGATAGAACCCGGGATAAAGCCTTTGGCAAATACCTGAGGTGCCCGTGTATCCAGGATCAACGACTCCGATGCCAGTGCAGCTTCTTCAAATTCTTTTGGTGAAAAGCCTTTCATTGCCACTTTATTGATCTCGTCAAGCCCTTTAGCGCCTTGTTTATTCATCATCGCATTGAGCGGGAAATAGCTGGGAGCGGGAGCCAATCCATCGGTAATGGCTTTGATAAATTCCTCTTTGGTTTGCGGTTTCAGTGCATAATTGACCTCTTTCTGATGGCCGAGTGTGTCAAAGGTTTCTTTCGAGAGATTTTTGCCGCAGGCCGAACCAGCACCATGTGCCGGATATACGATCACATGATCGGGCAGAGGCATTATTTTGTTTCGCAGGGAGTCGTACATCATCCCGGCTAGGTCATTCACTGTGACGTTGGATTTGATCGCCAGGTCCGGACGGCCGACGTCTCCGATGAAAAGGGTATCTCCTGAAAAAATGCAATACTCTTTGCCAGTTTCATCGAGTAGCAGGTAAGTTGTAGATTCCGGTGTATGACCCGGAGTATGCAGGGTACGTATGGTCAGGTCGCCGATCTTAAATTCTTCACCATCCTTAGCGCTGTAGCAATCGAAGCCGCAAAAGGCATCCGGGCCATATATGATCTTTGCTCCGGTCTTTTGAGCCAGCTCTACGTGGCCTGATACGAAGTCTGCATGAAAGTGTGTCTCAAATACAAACTTGATCTTAGCGTTGTCTTTCTCAGCGCGTTTGATGTACGGGGCCGTTTCGCGTAGTGGGTCTATGATGGCTGCTTCACCTTTACTTTCTATATAGTATGCGGCCTCTGCGAGGCAGCCGGTGTATATCTGTTCTACTTTCATTGGGGTATCCTGATTATGGAGATACAAATTTACGGAAGTATATTTTAACCATCCGGGTTTTGTCATATTCCGGTCATAAAGAGCATTTATTTGGCTTTTCTTATGGAAAACAGTTCTTACGGTCATCAATTTCAAAAACATCCATATGGCTGAACTCAATATCCCCGATGGCAATACCCGCCACAGAAACCGCGCGAAGAAAATTCCGATCAAAGTAGACCTGACACCCATGGTCGACCTGGCTTTTCTTTTGATCACATTCTTTATGCTTACCACTTCGCTACTTAAGCAGAAAGGAATGGACTTAAGCATGCCGAAAGTGCCTGGCCCCGAGATGGATGTCTCGGAATGCCAACTTCTCAATCTTCTTACCGATTCTCTGGGCAAGGTGTACTACTGGGAGGGGCTGGAGTGTAAATCAGTGACGC
>JAOQAO010000233.1 GCA_025963485.1 Bacteroidota bacterium
TAACGTCCTCAAAAGGGTATTCGGTCAGGATGTGTCGCACCAGATCATAGACAGGTCTAAGATACCGATGCTGATCATTCCGCTCGATTAGAGTCGATCGGGAAATCCGGAATACAGGAAACCGGGAATACAAAATTTCAGAGCCTGCCCGGATCAACAGATTTCCCGATTAACAGATTCCTGATCTACTATTCACCGATCATCCCACTCTTACCCGGCGCAGATATAGAATCAATGCGAGCTATACCTGGCTCTGGGAACCGCACATGATAATCGGTCCATCCTTTTTTGCCAGCCTTGTCATCGGGCTTGTAATAGTCAGTAGATAATATCTGGCCCCAGCTGGACATGGCAGCATTCATAGGGCCATAGTTGCCTGAACGGGCTTCATTGCCTCCTTCGTCGCAGCGTGCGCGGACGATGTATCCTTTCTTCACATCCTGTTGGATGGCTTGTGATTCTTTGAGCGGGTCATTGTGTATCACAAAGGCCGCTTCTGGTGTACCGGGCTGTACATATGAGAACATAACCCTGCCACGATAGGATGAATGGCCTTTGATATAATTATCCGTCACATTCTGCTCGCAGTCGAGGATAAAGATCACCTTACCACGTGAGGTGGCTAATGTGGGCCAGCCTTTTGTAAGTATTGCCTGCTCCAGCGTCGATGCATCGCCACGGATACTGTCTGGCGTGATGACTCCGGCAAGATCGTTGCCGTAGACGCTTCTGACCTCTGCATCGAGCGCATCCAGCGCCGCAGAATCAAAAGGCAGTGCATGGGCCAGTTTGTGGAGCTGCGTTATCCTGTCTCCGGGTGCTTCTGTTTTGGTTTCTACATTGATAAATATGGGTATGTGCGACGGATGTGCATCGCTCCATTTCTTCACCTCTTGCAGCGCATCTACAAAAGTCAGATTGGTAGTATTGTAATCAAAATCGGGTATATGGATGATCTTGAATCCCGGCTTTTTCAGCGCATCGATATGGGACGCAGACCGCAGGCCTACCCATCCCCTGCCACGACGGTAGTAGAACCTCCCTCCTGTGGGATCATAGTATACATCGAGCTCTATGCCGCGCACGCCGTATTTCTCAAACTGTTCGGTCAGTGGCACATGAGCGTAATCGATCTCAGCAGGATTAAGATCCTTGGGCATCACACCCATGCCGTAAAGATTTTTAAGAAAGCGCATGACGGCTTTGTCTGTGCGCAGGTGGTAGCTGTTATGGCTGGCTATGACCTGTATCTGGTTTAGCCTGAGGTCATCTCCTTCGAGCCTTGGCTTTAGTACGAAAGACAAACAGATAAAGGACAGGGCTGAAAGAATTATGAGCAAATATCTCACCGGATAGATTTTGTGAGCGGCAAAGATAGAATAAGTAGGGAGTCGAAAGCTATGAGGCCCAAGTCTGCAAATACATTTCACACGAAGAGCGCAAAGACTTAAGTCAATACAATTAAGCTCACAAAGAAGTAATACAAAATGCAGTTAACCGCAAAGAGCGCTAAGAACGCGGTGACAGGATGAATCCAAATGACAAACAATGATATTAGCATTTAAAAGATTCCTACTTTCGCAGCTATGCGTCATATAGTTATCCTTTTATTCATTTTGCTTTCCCTGAGTGCTGTAGCACAAAAGTCTAAGCTTCCCCCTTTCAAAAAGGAAGATCAATGTACGGCTCCGGATTATTCCAAAGAAGCGATGTGGAGTGCATTGCCTTTCAGGCAAGATCAGGCAGACATTATCCCTAAAGGCGAACTATGGATCAGCGACTCACTGAAGGATCTGGATGTATTCTACATCTACCCTACTGTATACAGCAAGGGTAAAACATGGACTGCCGACCTGAGCAATAAGAAACTCAATAAACGTATAGACAATCTGCCAGTCCACTTTCAGGCGAGTGTATTTAATGCGAGTGCTAGAGTGTATGCGCCACGCTATCGCCAGGGTATTATCAACTGCTTTTATGACACAGTGAATGGCCCGCTGGGCCTTGGGTTTGCTTATGAAGATGTGCGCGACGCGTTCAAGTATTATCTGGAGCATTATAACCATGGACGCCCGATCATCATCGCTTCGCATAGCCAGGGCAGCACGCATGCGTGGAGATTGCTCAGGGAGTTTTTTGATACGAGCGCTTTGCGCAAGCAGCTTGTATGTGCCTATGTCATCGGCATGCGTGTGGATGAGAGATCCTATCAAGTACTTAAGCCTTGCAATAATGCCGGTCAAACAGGATGCTATGTGACCTGGTCATCTTTTAAGATGGGCTACGATCCGGGCAAGAGCGTCCTTCGCGGAGCGCCGAATGTGAATCCTATCACATGGACACGGGATACGGCGCTGGCAGACTTTAGCAAAACACAAGGAGGTATATTTCTCAAAATAAAACGTCGCCGCGATCATGCTGCGTCAGCACAAGTGCATAACGACTATCTATGGGTGAAGAACAAGATGCCGATCATCCGCTCATGGAAGGTACTGCACCTCGTGGATTATAATCTGTTCTGGTTTGACATCAGGAAGAATGTGGCGGACAGGATCAGAGCATATCAAAAGAAGTAACCTCAGCCCACAAAATCAAAAGATATCAGGATAGCTGTAATAAATAGGACGATCAGTCCTGATAGGAAAATATAATCAGCTGCATTTTCTAAGCGGATGCTGGTCTTATGGGTAGTCTTCATAGATAGGAATGAAACGATACTACTGCTCATAAACAGGATGATAGCGAGGAACACGATCTCATCCAGATAAGTCGTGGTCTTGATCTTTAGCAGTTCTATGGATGTGAGTATGATGAAGCACAGTCCCATCAGATTGGCGGAAGTATTGAGGATATGCGGAGAACTCGGCGTTTCTTTCTTTGTATGCACCATGACCATATGACGATGGAGTTATACCAAAGTTTAATAACCCGTGCTGTTAAGTTAGGTTAATGAACTTGCTCCGCTTCTGCTATGATAGCCTCATCCACCTTTTCTTCCTTTTGCGGCCAAAAGAATTCCCTGGGATGATGACGGAAATAACGCATGACAGATTTAATGAGGTCGGGATAGTTGCGTAGATACAGGCCGCGTGAACGCATAGCCACAAACATAGCGAGCCAGAAGCTGGCGATGAAATTGACGAAGCCGATCACTGCTATACCGGCAAGACATGAAAGTATGGTCATAACCGGTACATGAAAGCCTGCGCCGAAAAGACCGATGGCGAAGTTGCCCGTAGAGAGTGTCACGTGCCTGACCTCGAGTGGCAGCCCCGTGATGTAGCCAAAGAAGCCAGTCATACCGAGCATAAAACCTACGGTGATATTCCCCATCAGGCCGCCTATATTATGCTCCAGATAGGATGATAACCTCATGAGTCTGCCGGGTGGTATGTGCCGCGTCAGCCATGGATGGTGCATGATGCGCAGGCCGATCTTGCTTACTATGACTTTATTGTCCCCAAAGCCGGAGATGAGGCCCGCCATGAATAAATAAAACCCTGCGAAGGCCGCATACAGTGCTGACAAAGTCTGTACGGGCGATATATCGTGCATAAGCTTTTGCGCTGCGGCAGGCTGTAGCAGATGCCCACCACCAGCCAGATGAATAAGGAATATCCATAGCAGGCTGAGGGGAAATACAACGATCAGGTTGCCGATAAAGGAGACTAGCTGGCTCCGTGATACCGATGCGATCAGTGATGCAAATCGTTTGTAGTGGTCTTCGCCCGGTTCGGTACTATCCAGCGATGCAGCGATGTACGCAGCGGTCATGGCGGGCTGCTTGGTAGCTACGGTGAAGTGCAGCATCTGGATGATGACAAAGCCCGTGGCATAGTTGACTGAATAAGCGATGGCCTCCCAGAGCGGTGGTAGTGCCAGATGATGCGTCAGCAGCTTGATGATCACCATAAAGGAAATGATAAAGCCACCACCGCATGCTGAGAGGAACATCTTATAATACTCCCCCCTGCCAGATGTGATATAGTGCTCGCCCGTCATGCGCTTATGCTCAGTGATGCGGTAGGCTATCATCTGTATATTCTTGCTAACGAAATCGCGCAATTTTTTTGGTTTGATCTCAAACCTTATGATTTCAGTGATGAGGGTGCAAAAGCCATTTACTTTGTGCTCCTCCTCTATCTCGTGTACAAGCGTGAGGATATTGATCAGCCGGGCTATAAGTTGTGAGGACCTGTTGAGCAGGTATGTCTGGCGCAGCGAGGTGCCATTCTCGGCAGATGCCTTGTCGAGGCTCCGGATATTGGCCTCACACTGATGGAGCATGACGAGCGCCTGCCCATAGTCCTCTGCTGCTTTCTCACGGTCACCCTTTTCGAGTGAAACGAGCAGCTCATTGATCTCCCTGTTCTGCTCCAGAAATGGTGTGATGAGCGACTCATCTTTGCCCGCGCGTATCGCCAGCTCCTCCTCCATGCCTATGGCAGCGATACGGTATGATACTACCTTCGCGGCATTCTCCAGCCGTGTCTGGATGATCAGGCTATC
>JAOQAO010000237.1 GCA_025963485.1 Bacteroidota bacterium
CCCGTGTGTGGTTCCTAAAGCCTTACCGCGCACATCGCGACTGCACCAAGTGTACCGGCAAAGTAGATCTTTGGATGTTTGGTAACGAAGTATACCGCGTCACAGCGCGTAAGGATGACTACCATGAAGTGGATGAATTCATCTGCAACGAATGCCGCTTTGATCATAAACAAAAAACCGACTGGACCATCGAAGGCGTCCGCAAGATGGAGAAGTGGTCTGTGATCAATCAGGGCAAATACATGAAGAATAAGACCGAGGTAAAGATCGATACAGACAAGTTTTTACTATTAGGCCGTGAAGAAGATCGCGAGCGCCTGAGTATGGTAGCTCCGGAGGAAGCTAAAAAAGGGAAGTAGTTTTATGAGGATTACACAATTGAAAAAGAATATTAGTGAGTTGGTCGAGGTAAATTCCGACAAAGATTTCCTTGAGATGATTTTTAGTATGCTTGAGGATAGGGAAAAAAATAAGGACAAGGATATTCTGGATGATCTCACAGATGAGCAAATGGCTAGCCTGGATGAATCATTGGCTCAGATAGAAAAGGGAGAAGTCGTATCGCACGAAAGTGTAATGAAAAGTGTTAGGCAAAAAATAGCCAATGCGAAGAAGCGTAAAGTGGTGAGCGGGCTAAGAAGAACTATTTGGCAGTGATAGGATATCTGATTGCCGAATGGAATGAAGAAGTGATCGAGGACTTTGTCAACAAAACTGAAATTTGTATTAGTGCATTGATTCAGTATCCATATATTGGACGTGAGTCCGCGAAAAGAAAGGGTGTAAGAAAAATATTGATAACAAAACATAATGCCTTATTTTATCGGGTATTGAAATCTGAAATTTACATAGCCGATATTTTTGACACACGTCAAAATCCAAAGAAGAGCAGATATTAAAGGAAAACATGGATAGTTCATTTTTAATAGAGAAAGGAGTCATCATCTTAGTGGTATTTAGTATCACTATGTTGATCGCGCTCTATTCTACATTTGCCGAGCGCGTGCTGGCGGGATATTTTCAGGACAGGCTCGGTCCTAACAGGGCCGGACCTGGTGGATTCCTGCAGCCTCTTGCCGACGGGGTCAAGATGTTCACCAAAGAGGACTTCATCCCCGATACTCCGAATAAATGGCTCTTCATCATAGGGCCCGGCCTTGCTATGACGACTGCGCTCATGACGAGTGCCGTTATACCCTGGGGTAGGCAGCTCACTATTGGTGGCTACACAGCGACACTCCAGGCTGCTGATATTAATATAGCCATGCTTTATGTTTTTGGCGTCATTTCCATAGGCGTCTATGGTATCATGATCGGCGGTTGGGCTTCCAATAATAAGTTCTCCCTTCTCGGTGCCGTCCGCGCATCGTCACAAATGATCTCATATGAGGTGGCGATGGGACTTTCTATCATAGCGATATTGATGGTTTCAGGATCACTCAGTATTCATACGATTGCGGAGAAGCAGCACGGCTTTATAGATTGGGACTGGAAAGGTCATTTCGTCTGGCCTAGTTGGTATGTTTTCAAGCAGCCATTAGCCTTCCTCATATTCCTGATCTGCGCATTTGCGGAGACCAATCGTACCCCATTTGACCTGCCTGAGTGCGAGTCGGAACTGGTTGGCGGCTATCATACGGAGTATTCATCTATGAAGCTCGGCTTCTTCCTCTTCGCTGAATACGTGAATATGTTCATCTCATCTGCCATCATATCCATAGTTTTCTTTGGAGGATACAATTATCCGGGCATGGACTGGGTGACCCAGCACGTAGGCCCCAATGTCGCCACCATACTGGGTACTGTAGTATTATTTGCGAAGGTGTTTTTCTTCATCTTTTTCTATATGTGGGTGCGTTGGACCGTTCCTCGCTTCCGCTACGATCAGCTGATGAATCTGGGTTGGAAAATCCTAATGCCTTTGGCTATATTGAATATTGTGATCACCGGCATTGTGTTAATATTGACAGGTCCTTAATTTGAGCTTGTTTTGAGTATGAGAAAAATAACTTGTCTTTTGATTTTTGTGATTGCCGCGTCATGCTGCAATGCTCAGGACGCAGGCAGGGTCATCATGGTCAAGGTCTATGAAGCTGTGTATACGAATAATTGTAAGCCGTCTATCAGGATATTCAAGGCAGACAATACAATAGACGTCATCGATCTCGATGCCAAAAAGAACAAAGTAGGCTCATCGGAGCAGGACGAAAACGACAAGAAGGTTAGGGAGCAATTGGATAAAATAGTGTCTCAGGGTTATACACTCAAAGGCACCAGTCAGTCCAATGATAACGAGATAGTCAACGTGACGACTTATATTTTTGAAAAGAAGTAATACAAAGGAAATAGTTACTGTTGAAAATTTGATAAGTAACATTAGGGTATTTGGAGGTTAAATATATTTTTGCAAAGCTTTGAGCATAATCCAATATGGAGATTGCGAAAAGTATAAAAGCAGACCCGGCTGTTTTCACCCTCTCCTTCGGAGAGGGCCGGGGTGAGGTCCATGACAGATTACGGCACCATATCACTCACAGGCAGGAAGAAAGACGTTTCCCAAAAGGAAATGACCTTCTCAGAGAAAATGTATATACCTATCCTAAAGGGTATGGGCATCACGCTCAAACACTTTTTCAAAAAGAAAGTAACCGTACAATATCCTGAGGAAAAGCGTGAGTTTAGCCCTGTATATCGGGGTCAGCATATCCTCATGCGTGATGAAAATGGCGCCGAGAGGTGCACAGCTTGTGGTTTGTGCGCTGTAGCCTGCCCTGCAGAGGCTATCACCATGACATCGGCTGAGCGCAAACCAGGCGAGGAGCACCTCTATCGGGAGGAGAAATACGCAGCCGTTTATGAGATCAATATGCTCCGTTGTATTTTCTGCGGACTGTGCGAAGAGGCTTGTCCTAAGGAGGCGATCTTCCTGACAGAGAAAACGCCGGACTCAGAGTATAACAGGGACATATTCATATTTGGCAAAGACAAACTGGTCATGAAACCAGAACAACAAGTTTTATAAAAGAGAATGGATATTAATTCGATCATATTTTGGAGTTTGTCGACTATAGCCTTTATCTGTGCTATATATACGGTCATAGCCAAGAACCCCATCTTTAGCGCCATTTCTCTGTTGGTCTGCTTCGCATGTATCGCAGGCCATTACCTCCTTCTCAATGCGCAGTTCCTTTTCATCGTTCATATCATTGTATATGCGGGTGCCATCATGGTACTTTTCCTTACCACGCTCATGCTCATGAATCTCAATGAGGAGTCTGAGAAGAATAAACCGGCCATAGCCCAGATAGCTGCCTTAGTAGTGGCAGTCGGATTGGGACTGGTTCTGACCCTGATGGTGCGCAAAGCAAACCTCATAGTCACATTGGGGCCGATCCCGGCTGGTGTAGGCTCCATAGAGTCCCTGGGCAAGGTGCTGCTCGATGAGTATTTTTATCCTTTTGAGTTTATCTCCGTCCTGCTGCTGTCAGCTATGGTCGGGGTCGTTTTATTGATCAAAAAAGATAAACCAGCAGAACTGAAATGACACTACTCAACATATTTGCTGACTCTCACGTTTCGATCAATCACTACATCGGCGTGAGTGCCATGTTGTTTACCATCGGCGTATTCGGCGTACTTTTCCGCCGCAATGCCATCACCATATTTATGTGCATCGAGCTTATGCTCAATTCTGTCAACCTGCTTTTAGTTGCGTTCTCGACCTATCATCATGACAATAGCGGACAGGTGTTCGTATTCTTTATCATGGCGGTAGCTGCTGCGGAGGTGGCTGTGGGGCTCGCGATACTGGTCACGATATTCCGGAATCTGCATACGATAGATATAGATGAACTCAAGAACCTGAAAAACTAAAAGAATAAAAAACGAGCAAGAGAACTGATAATGCTTTATACATACTTACTTATTTTATTGCCCTTACTCGGCTTCCTGATCAACGGGCTGCTGGGCAAAAAGCTATCTAAAACCCTCTCTGGCATTATTGGTTCGGGTGTCATTCTAGGTTCGTTTATCATCTCCTGTATTTTCTTCTTCGCATTGGTCGGTGGACAGGCGTCTATAGAGGCTAAAATATTTGACTGGATATCCGTAGGTTCTTTTCATATAGAGTTCGGCGTACTGATCGATCAGCTCTCGGCCATATGGCTCATGGTGGTGACGGGTATCGGTTTCCTGATACATGTGTACTCTATCGGTTATATGCACGACGATGAGGGCTTCCAGCGCTTCTTCTCTTATCTCAATCTCTTTATCTTCTTCATGCTCCTCCTTGTGCTGGGTAGCAACTTCGTTGTCATGTTCATCGGATGGGAGGGAGTCGGATTGTGCTCATACCTGCTTATCGGCTTCTGGTACAAAAATCAGGACTACAATGACGCAGCAAAGAAAGCATTTGTCATGAACCGTATAGGTGATCTGGGTTTCCTCATCGGCATGTTCATACTTCTGTACAATTATCATACACTGAGTTTTACAGGACTTCAGGCCGCTGTAGCCGGAGGCGCTGATCACAGCGTGATGTTTTGGGCTACTTTGTTCTTATTTATTGGTGCCTGCGGCAAATCTGCACAGATACCGCTTTACACCTGGCTTCCAGATGCGATGGCGGGACCTACACCTGTATCAGCTCTTATCCACGCAGCCACGATGGTCACTGCCGGTATCTTTATGATCTGCCGAGCCAACTTCCTTTTTACACTGGCTCCGGATACATTGTACATCATTGCGATCGTCGGAGTAGTCACAGCACTCTTCGCCGCCACCATCGGCGTCATGCAGAATGACATCAAAAAAGTATTGGCTTATTCTACCGTTTCTCAACTAGGCCTGATGTTCGTCGCACTTGGATTCGGCGCTTATAGTACTGGTGCATTTCACGTAGTGACACATGCATTCTTCAAGGCTTGCTTATTCCTCGGTTCTGGCTCTGTCATCCACGCGATGGGAGGGGAGCAGGATATCCGTCGCATGGGTGGATTGAAAAAGTGGATGCCGGTCACATTCGCGACATTCTTAGTAGCTACTATTGCTATATCAGGTATCCCGCCTTTCGCGGGTTTCTTCTCCAAAGACGAGATACTTGCCAAAGCATATGAGCACAATAAGGTCATATGGGGTATTGCTTCATTCGCGTCTATGCTCACTGCGTTTTATATGTTCCGCTTAGTATTCCTGACATTCTTTACGTCATTCAGAGGCACACACGAGCAGGAGCACCATCTGCATGAGTCACCTGCTACGATTACTTTCCCATTGATAGTTTTAGCCATACTTTCTGTCGTTGGAGGCTTGATCGGATTGCCGCCGGTCATATCTGCCAATCATTGGTTACAAAACTTCTTATCTCCTGTGTTTGCTGCTTCGCAAGGACACGCCGCAGAAGCCTCAGAACTATCGCATGGCACTGAGTGGATGCTCATTGGCATCGCTACAGCCGCTGCGGTGATAAGTATCGCATGGGCTTACACCAGGTTTATTATTAAGAAAACATTACCCGCAGAAGAAGGCAAACTCACAGGCTTCGCATCACTGGTATATCACAAGTATTATGTCGACGAAGCTTACAATGTTATTGTGGTCAAGCCGCTACTCGCAGTCTCTGAATGGGGATATGAAGTGCTCGACAAGATCGTCGTAGACGGTGTGGTAGTATGGTCTGGCAAGCTGTCCCTGATGACTGGTAAGCAGCTTCGCCAGTTGCAAAGCGGTAATATCGGATTTTACCTGTTGATGATGGTGCTGGGCATCATCGGGATATTTATTTACGTGCTGACCTATTTGCAATAAGAGAAGTAGTATAACTGAGTATAAAGTATGTTGCTATTAATTGTTTTATTTTTTCCTCTCCTCGCTGCGGTAGTGACATACCTCTCTGGAAATAAACTGTCGGGAAAGGTAGCGCTTCTGGCTGCTGCTGTAGAGTTCGTCTTGTCTTTAGTCGCTCTGGAGCATTACTGCCATAATAATTGGAATGGACTTGTTTTCACTCACGGATGGATCATCAACCCGAATATCTCTTTCAGTATCGCTGCAGATGGACTTAGTGTACTACTTGTCGTGCTGACCACCTTCCTCGTGCCGGTTATTATATTGTCTTCATTTGGCCGTGAGCAAGCCAATGGCCGGGCGCTCTATTCACTTGTGTTGCTGATGCAGTTCGCGCTCATTGGTGTATTTGTGGCTACGGATGGCCTCTTATTCTATATCTTCTGGGAGCTGGCGCTCATACCGATCTACTTTATTGCTCTATTGTGGGGCGATGGCAGGGACAAACAATTCCTCAGCACGGCCACATTCAAGTTCTTTGTATATACGCTCATTGGCTCGCTCTTTATGCTGGTGGCCTTTATCTTTTTATATTCCCGTACAGGAAGTCTTTCGTTGCAATCTCTTTATGCTGCCAACCTTAACCATAAGGAGCAGGTATTTCTCGCAGCAGCTTTCTTCTTCGCCTTTGCGGTTAAAATACCAATTTTCCCATTCCACACCTGGCAGGCAGATACATATAAAGAAGCGCCGACGATCGGTACCATGCTTCTCGCAGGTATCATGCTCAAGATGGGCCTCTACGGTCTGCTCAGGTGGTTGCTCCCCGTCGTACCAGATGGTGTACGCTTCTTTAATCCGCTTTTCATCACCTTGTCCGTCATAGGGATCGTTTACGGGTCGATACTCGCTATCCAGCAGAAAGACATCAAACGATTACTAGCGTATTCTTCTTTCGCGCACGTCGGATTGATAGCTGCAGGTATTTTCTCACTTACTATCGAAGGACTACAGGGAGCCGTTGTGCAGATGCTGGCTCACGGTGTCAATGTGGTAGGAGCGTTCTTCGCAGGTGAAATAATATTCCGCCGCACAGGCACACTCGAGATCAGCCAGCTCGGCGGTATCAGAAATGTTGCGCCTAAATTCGCCACTTGCTTTATCATCGTAGTATTAGCGTCAGTAGCATTGCCTACGACCAATGCCTTCATCGGCGAGTTCCTGTTGCTTTATGGAGTGTATGGTTACAATACCTGCCTGTCTATAGTCGCTGGCCTGACCATCATTCTCGGTGCTGCGTATATGCTGAAAATGTATCAGAACACAATGTTAGGAGAGGTCAAAACCCTGACATCAGGTTTTGCTGATCTGTCCGCTAGTGAGCTAACGGTATTCGTAGTCCTGATCATCGCCATATTCGTTTGCGGTGTATATCCGAAACCGATCATCGACATAGCTCAGCCAGCTTTGGCGGAAATTTTGAAACATACTTTGCGATAAAATGAAAGCACTAACATATACATCATTTCTCGGTATAGCCTGTCTCGTGCTGGAGATATTCAATCTGCGCAAAGTAGTCGTACCTATTGTGATCGCAGCTCTTGGTGTCATCCTTTATTTCAATTTCACAGAGTGGAATAGTGTCGAATTGTCTTTCTACCACGACATGCTCCGCGCGGATAATTTTGCTCTTGCATTCACTGGGTTGCTCATCGTCACTGGCATGATACTCGTAGCCATGAGCGCCAATTTCTATCAGGCAGAGGAAACCAAACTGGGCGACTATATTTCTGTCATCATCTGTACACTCTGCGGTGCCATTGCGCTCGTGAGCTTCGCCAATATGACGATGCTCTTCATCGGTTTGGAGGTATTATCTATATCCCTCTATATCCT
>JAOQAO010000246.1 GCA_025963485.1 Bacteroidota bacterium
TATAATCCCGAACTGCTTGGCGCGCCCAACTTCGTACCCGGGGTGATGGCGCTCGTGCTTATGCTGATCTGCGCGATGATGACATCGATCTCGATAGTAAAAGAAAAAGAACTCGGTACGATGGAGATACTTTTGGTTTCGCCTATCAAGCCATTCCTTCTTATTGTAGCTAAGGTGATCCCATACTTGCTGGTATCCATCATCAATCTCATAACGATTTTGCTCCTAAGCAGGTATCTTCTACATCTGGAGATCAAAGGCAGTTTGGTATTGCTATTTGCAGAAAGTATTTTATTTATCATCTCTTCACTGGCCTTGGGGCTTCTGATCTCTGTGCGGGCAGAGTCGCAGATGTCGGCGATGATGACCTCGCAGATGAGCCTGATGCTTCCTACGATGCTGCTCACTGGCTTTATGTTTCCTATCGAAAATATGCCGTGGGTGATGCAGGCCATCGCACGGGTGGTGCCATCGCGGTATTACTATACCATTGTAAAAGCGGTCATGCTGGAAGGGTTAGGATTCTCAGCTATCTGGAAGGAAACGCTGATACTGGCCTTTATCACTTTTGTACTGATCGTTATTAATTTAAGAAGCTTTAAAACACGCCTCGCATGAGAACACTAAAGTTTTTACTGCAAAAAGAATTTAAGCAAATATTCAGGAGCAAGGCGATCATATTCTCCATTGTCTTTGGCCCTGTCATACAGCTCATACTGCTGCCACTGGCGGCTAACTATGAGGTGAAAAATATTTATGTCGCTTTTGTCGATCACGACCACTCGTCATACTCGCAGAAGCTGATGCAAAAAGTGTATTCCTCCATATACTTCAAGGCCTCACCATACAGTGCATCCTACGAGGAAGCCGCCAAACTCATAGAGCAAAATAAGGCTGACATCATCGTGGAGATACCACAGAACTTTGAGACTAACCTCGTCCGCGAAGGACATGAAAAGATCTTCCTCGCAGTCAATGCTATCAATGGTACTAAGGCCGGTGTAGGTAGCGGATATCTCGGCGCTATATTGCGGGATTTCAATCAGGATATCCAGATGCAATGGAAACAACCGGGAAGGTTCAGCGAAGCGCAAACGATAGATGTGGTGACCAATAACTGGTATAATCCTTTTATGAGCTACTTCTTATTCATGGTGCCAGGCCTCATGGTCTCACTGCTCACAGGTATAGGCGCCTTCTCCGCTTCGCTGAATATCGTCAAGGAAAAAGAGATAGGCACTATCGAGCAGATCAATGTGACACCGATCAAGAAGTACCACTTCATACTTGGCAAACTGATCCCTTACTGGGTGCTTGGTATGATCGTTTTTTCTATTGGCCTGATCGTGTCGCGCTTCATTTATGGCATCATTCCGGTAGGTAGTATTCCATTGCTGTATTCATTCCTGGCAGTATATCTCGTGACGCTGCTTGGTGCGGGACTGCTTATTTCTACATACTCGGACACACAGCAACAAGCGATATCAGTGGCGTTTTTCTTTGTACTCATCTTTAATTTCATCAGCGGCATCTTCACCCCGATAGACAGTATGCCTGAGTGGGCAAAGGGCCTAGCCTATATCAGCCCGATCAGCCACTTCGCGCAGGTGATGCGTATGGTCGTGCTCAAGGGAAGTACCTTCCATGACATTCTACCACATCTCGCTGCCGTATTTGGACTCGGCGTGATACTCAATACATGGGCGGTGATCAACTATAGAAAGACAACTTAAATGCAATAAGGGCATTGTTCAACGCCGCACTATTATAAAACTGAAAGGGTCTCTGCAATAGAGACCCTTTCCAGTTTTATGATTTGAGAAAACCTTACCTCCCTGTAGTAATATTCAATCGCTCATTGATGGCATCTATCTGCGCCTTCATCGTGCGGATCACCTCATCATGTTCACTGTCTTTGCTTTTTAGTTTTGCATTCTCCGCTTCGAGAGCCATTAGTTTTTTGCAAAGTTCCTGCGTGGCAGATACATTGAGCGTATAGATACGGTCATAGTCCACTGTCCTGAAGTCCTTCACCTGTTTGCCATAAACAAACACAGTCGAAGCAGATGTGGACCACTCTTTCACCGTAAAGCTCTTGTCAGAAGTGACAATACTGACTATGGCCTCTATACTCGCTGATTTGTCAGTAATGATCCTCACCCTGTCACCCGCTATCAGCTGGTGTACTTTATCGAGAGACACAGTTAGTGTATGCTTGATAGAGTCATATACCGCAATCTGCGACAGCGCATATATATCTGGTATGAAACCGACATTCTTGCTTACAGCTTCGGAATATACAGTCTCCACTTGCTGTGCGATGAATCCTTTTTTGATATTGTCTCCATGCTCTACCCTGTCGCGGTATTTGAAATCCGTTACCTCCAGTTGGTTGACCGTAGCGAGATCCTTTGTGCCAGAGCTTATATCTATCACATCCTTGATACGCCTGTCAGACGTCGCATCAAATTGTGTCGCAACTATTTTACCGGCTGCCTTGATAGAGACAGTTGTAGGGTTTGTAGTTACAGCATTGCTGGAGGCCGGATTGACATATGTCTGTATCGAGCCTGTATAGCTGCCTGTAGTGCCAGCCACCTCCAGCGGATAGGCCGGTGCTGTAGTTCCTATCCCAACGTTAGCACTCGTACCCGCTCCATTCACGCTCGATATAGAGCCGATCACGACACAATTACTAGCTGTTACTTCAGCATTAGCGCCGATGGCAGTAGCGTTGGTGAGTGCACCAGTCCCTACATCCGCGTTATTTCCGAGTGCGGTGTTATCACTTCCCGTTACATTAGTGTTCAGGGCAGACGCTCCGATGGCTGTATTGTTGGCTCCTGTTGTATTTGAGCTCAGCGCTATGAATCCTATACCTGTATTATGGGCGCCGGTAGTACTGACTTGCAGGGCGCCGCTGCCCATAGCTGTTTGGCCGGAAGCGGTATTGAAATCCAACGACGCATATCCCACAGCTGTATTATTGCTGCCGGACACATTCGATCCGCCTGCTATGTATCCGATACCGGTATTATTAGTGCCAGTAGTGTTGGAATACAAAGCTTCATAGCCCATTCCCACGTTACCACTGCCGCTGCTATTACTATATAAGGCGCCATAACCGACCGCCGTAGTGGCGCTGACTGTTCCGTTGGAGTACAGGGCCTGATAACCCACTGCCGTATTGGACTGCCCCGTGGAATTGGAGCTCAAAGCCTGGAATCCTTCAGCTACGTTATTACTGCCAGACGTATTTGAGTTGAGCGCCAATGCACCATTTGCTGTATTGTAGTAGCCACCTGTATTGCCGTACAGCGCTTCGTACCCATTCGCTTCATTATAGCTGCCGCCTGAGTTAGTATACATTGAATTATATCCCGTTGCTGTATTATTAGACCCGGTTGCATTTAGCAGCAGCGCCTGAGTGCCAAATGCAGAGTTGTTAGCACCCGAAGAGTTTACCGCGAGCGCCTGTGCGCCGACTGCTACGTTTGACGCACCTGTAGTATTTGTAGTCAACGCATCCCATCCTATAGCCGTATTTTGGCTGGCAGTGGTATTTGCATAGAGGGCTGCCTGGCCTATCGCTGTATTGGCAGCGCCGGTCGTATTTGAAAACAATGCATTGTATCCAAAAGCGGCACCTCCGGTACCGCTCGTATTACTGGATAAACTATTATGCCCGACAGCAGTATTCTGGGATCCGGTGGAGGCGGCATTGAGAGCATTCACGCCCCATGAGGTATTCTGTCCGGCGTTATTCAATAAACCCGCACGCACATTGTTGCGTTTGAATACAACATCTGCATCGTTTGTACTACCCATAAAGTTAGTAGCAGCGCTGATGCCTGAATTGCCTGTCAGGCCCCATCCGCTGGATGCTCCGCCTAGCACCGCTGGATTCACCCAGGTACCGTTGCCTGCCGCATCGCTTTGGAGGATGTAGGTATTGGCCGCGCCGCTCGTCATCTGGAAATTTGTCGTCTTCGTATTTCCTGCGACTTCGAGTGCTTCAGTAGGAGTAGTTGTGCCTATACCGACCGTGGCACTGGCGGTTGCGCCATTTACCCCGTTGATAGATCCTATCACTACGGTATTGCTCTGTCCGGCATAGGCATAGGCGCCTATAGCGGTGGAGTTAGTCTGGTTGCCGTTAGCCACGTTGGCATTGGAGCCCACAGCGGTATTATATGTACCGGTCGTATTCACATTCAGCGCTGAGGCTCCGATAGCAGTATTGCGGTCACCGGAAGTGCTGTTTGACATAGCTAGATTACCTACTGCTGTATTAGTGCTGCCTGTGGTGTTTGAGGATAGTGCATTATAGCCATTCGCCGTATTACTGTTTGCAATAGTATTGAGTGCCAGTGCGCCCGCTCCGTTTGCTGTATTGTTGCTTCCGCTGGTATTCGCAAATAGTGCGCCTTGTCCATGTGCCGAGTTCGCGATCCCGGAAGTATTTGATGCCAGTGTATTATTGCCCGTGGCAGTGTTGGCCGCTCCTGCTGTATTGGCTTGCAATGCGCTCGAACCGATACCAGTATTCGAGTTTCCTGTGGTATTGGCCTGTAGCGCACTGGAACCCACAGCTGTGTTCTGCGTTCCTGCAGAATTCAGCATAAGCGCCTGGAAGCCGTCAGCAGTGTTATTAGCGCCTGTAGAATTAGAGTATAGCGATTTGTAACCGATAGCAGTGCCGCCGACAGCCGAGGTGTTTGAGTACATAGACTGATGGCCCACTGCTGTGTTGGAAGTACCAGTATTATTTGAATATAACGCCTGCGTACCATCTGCGGTATTATAGTTGGCAGTTGTATTTGCAAACAAGGCACTAAACCCGGTTGCTGTGTTATTGCTGCCGGTAGTGTTTGAATATAATGCCTGCTGACCGGTCGCCACATTGAGGGTTCCAATAGTATTTGCGGCGAGAGACTGGCCACCGACAGCGGTGTTAGCTGCTCCTGTAGTATTGTTGGTGAGGGCACTATATCCGACGGCCGTGTTGTTACTCGCTGTTGTGTTAGTAAACAGAGCGCCGTAACCATGAGCAGTATTATAAAATCCTGAGGTGTTTGAATAGAGGGCAAAAGATCCGGCAGCAGTATTGTCGTAGCCGGAAGTATTTGTCAGCAGTGTCTGATTGCCAATGGCGGTATTGTCAAAGCCGGTTGTATTTCCGCTAAGCGCCTGGTATCCGAACGCGCTTATATCATATCCGGTAGTAGCCGGATTCATTGCTGATACACCCCATGTCGTGTTTTTAGATGAGGCATTCAGCAAGCCTGCACGAAGATTAAAACGTTTGAATATCACATCGGCATCATTAATGCTTCCCATGAAATTTGTAGCAGCGCTGATACCTGTATTGCCTGTTACTTTCCAGAATAGAGCATCACTTGTAGTCGGTGTCCACGCGGTGCCATTGTATGATAATATTTGACCCGTAGTAGGTGCTGTACTGCTCACCGGCGTCGACTGCAGTCCGTCTACTGTCGGATTTGGATAAGTGCCACTGAGATCTCCTCCCGCCGTACCGAGTGCGCCGGTCGGTCCTGTCGCACCTGCTACTCCTGTCGGCCCCGTCACACCTATACCTGTTGGTCCGGTTGCTCCATTGGTGCCCGCTGCCCCGGTAGGGCCAGTAGTACCATTGGTTCCGTTTGTACCTGCGGCACCTGTAGCTCCATTCGTTCCATTAATACCAGCCGCTCCGGTAGGACCGGTGACACCGATGCCTGTTGGGCCGGTTGCCCCGTTAGTCCCCGCAGCTCCGGTTGCACCATTCGTGCCGTTTGTGCCTGCTGCACCTGTAGCTCCTGTGACTCCGTTCGTTCCATTGGTACCGGCAGCTCCGGTAGGGCCTGTGACACCGATACCTGTGGCTCCGGTAGCACCGTTGGTTCCGTTAGTTCCTGTAGGTCCCGTTGGTCCGGTTGTGCCATTTGTTCCTGCAGCGCCAGTTGGTCCCGTAGCTCCCGCACCAGTTGGACCCGTTGCGCCGTTTATCCCATTAGTTCCTGCTGCGCCGGTAGCTCCTGTTGTTCCATGGGTGCCAGCTGCGCCAGTTGGCCCTGTTATGCCGTTAGTCCCATTAGTGCCCGCAGTTCCTGTCGGACCGGTAGCACCTGCCCCAGTGGGACCAGTGGCTCCGTCATTTCCATTCGGTCCTGTCGGTCCGGTTATGCCATTAGTTCCCGCAGTGCCTGTTGGTCCCGTAGCTCCCGCACCAGTTGGACCCGTTGTGCCGTTTATCCCATTAGTTCCTGCTGCGCCCGTAGCTCCTGTAGTTCCATTGGTGCCAGCTGCGCCGGTTGGCCCTGTTATGCCGTTAGTTCCATTAGTGCCCGCAGTTCCTGTCGGACCGGTAGCACCTGCACCTGTGGGACCAGTGGCTCCGTCATTTCCATTCGGTCCTGTCGGTCCGGTTATGCCATTAGTTCCTGCAGTGCCTGTTGGTCCCGTAGTTCCCGCACCAGTTGGACCAGTTGCGCCGATCGATCCGTTAGTCCCATTCGTACCTGCTGCGCCAGTTGGCCCCGTTAGGCCATTAATGCCCGCTGCTCCTGTCGGACCCGTAGCACCCGCACCCGTTGGTCCTGTCGGTCCATCATTTCCTGATGGTCCCTGTGAACCGGTATTCCCATTCACACCTGTCGGGCCCGTGGCTCCGCCACCAGCACCTGTTGCACCGGTCGGTCCGGTCACACCTGTTCCCGTTGGTCCCTGAGCGCCGGTATTTCCATCTACGCCGCTTGGACCTGTGGGTCCGGTAGCTCCGCCACCCGCACCGGTGCTACCTGTAGGACCGGTAGGTCCTGTAGTTCCTGTTCCTGTTGGTCCGGTTGTTCCTGCCCCTGTATTGCCTTGCGGTCCTGTCGGTCCTGTCGGCCCGGTTGCACCTACACCCGTAGGTCCAGTCGCTCCATCATTTCCTGATGCGCCTTGTGAACCTGTAGGCCCGGTAGGTCCTGCGACGCCAGTGGCACCTGCACCCGTAGGCCCGGTAGCTCCGTTGTTACCTGATGGTCCCTGAGGGCCGGTGTTCCCATCTGTTCCTGTTGGTCCTGTCGCTCCGCCACCGACACCAGTTGCTCCCTGCGGGCCGGTAGGCCCTGTCGGTCCTGTAGTACCTATACCTGTCGCTCCTTGTGCGCCTGTATTTCCATCTATCCCACTTGGGCCCGTAGGTCCTGTAGCCCCACCGCCTACGCCAGCGGCTCCTGTTGGACCTGTTACCCCCGCACCGGTTGGTCCGGTTATTCCTGCTCCAGTGTTACCTTGTGGCCCTGAGGGTCCGGTCGGCCCGGTGGCACCTGCGCCCATCGGTCCTGTAGCGCCATTAGCGCCCGATGGTCCCTGAGGACCTGTATTCCCATCTGTGCCGGTAGGGCCTGTGGCTCCGCCTCCCACACCAGTCGCGCCAGCAGGGCCGGTAGGGCCTGTCACGCCATTTCCTGTAGCTCCCTGTGCGCCTGTATTTCCATCCGCTCCGCTTGGTCCTGTCGGACCAGTAGCACCACCACCTGCGCCCGTGGCACCGGTTGATCCTGTAGCCCCGTCATTTCCCGAGGGACCTTGCGCACCAGTGGCACCTGTCGTACCGTTATTTCCTGAAGGACCCTGTGGTCCTGTGGCACCATTCGCTCCGGTAGGTCCCGTGGCGCCATTATTTCCGGAAGGGCCTTGTGTGCCTGTTGCACCGGTAGTGCCGGCTCCTGTGGGTCCGGTAGTGCCTATTCCTGTATTTCCCTGGGGACCTGTAGGCCCTGTTGCACCTGTGCGTCCGGTAGGTCCCGTAGTGCCTGTACTTCCACTGAGTGCATTACCTGCAAACAAAGCATAAGGCACACTCATCAATTGGGTAGTGCCCATATCCACATAGTTGGTACCACCTGCGACATCGACTTCCACCTGAAGGAATTTCGGTCCGCTACCCCAGGCCACGGTGCCCAGATTGGCGCCACCGGTGCCGATCACGGCATTGAAAAGCCCAAACTGATTGGTCGTCTGTGCATGCGTCTCCTGAAATACAACAGATCCCGCAGCCGTCTGGTCGTGTATTGTAAATCGTATAGACACATGTGAATTACCCACTATGGCGCCTGCTACATTGCGGATGATGGTTTGATAATTGACTCCTTGTGGAGGTGCTTGAGCAGTAGCAGTTAAAAATGACAATAAAATAAAAAACAGAACGAGATTAAATTGTTTCATGCTTGGGGTATATGAGATTACCAAAGTTAAATAGTTACACACGAAATCCAAACCCGAAAAAGCAATAAAATGGGATGTAAGAAACTAACCCAAGCGCGCATGAATGCAAGGGAACGTGGGTTCTCCATTCATGGCCGATAATACATAGAATATATGCTGAAGAGCTATTGCTTTTTATCCAGCCATTCCGCCTTTAGCCGATGTTCTTGTTTCTTAAAAACTTCGAGATAGTCACATGGAAGGTGGTACCCTTGCCATACTCAGAGTCAAACCAGATATCGCCATCGTGGAGATTGGCGACTTTCTGGCATATCGCGAGACCTATGCCTGTGCCGGGGTATTCGTTCTCGGTGTGGAGACGCTGGAATATCAGGAATATCTTATCCTTAAACTCATCCCTGATCCCGATACCATTATCAGACACGCTTATCTTCCAGAAGTCGATGTCTTCTGTACATGATATCCTGATATGCGGTATCCTGTCTCCTGGTACGAACTTCATGCCGTTGTCTACCAGGTTTTGCAGCATCTGCGTGAGCTGATACTGCTCCGCAAAGATCGTAGGCAGGTCGCTGTATTCGATGATCGCGCCCTTGGACTGTATCGTGCTCTCCAGGTTTTTTGTGACTACAAATAGCAGTTCATTGAGATTCACATTCTGGTATGGACGTGGTACGGAGTTGAGCCTTGAGTAGTTGAGCAGATCGGTGATGAGCTGCTGCATCCGCTTGGCCCCGCTCACAGAGAAGGATATAAAGTCTTTCGCATCAGCACCGAGATCAGTGAAGTACCGCTGTTCCAATAGTTGCAGGTAGCTGGTGATCGTTCTCAGCGGGCCTTGCAAATCATGCGAAGCGACATATGCAAATCGTTCCAGTTCTTCATTAGACCGTTTGAGTGTGGATGCTTTCTCTTCGAGTTCTTTTTGTGCTTTGGTCAGGTCAGTGATATCGAGGATGATCACCATTCCGTATATGATGTTGCCGACCTCATCCTTGATCGGCAGCGCATTTGTGAGGAGGCTTTTATCTCCTTCTTCAAATTGTTCTACCTGGCTATTGCCCATCAGGATGCCTTTGTACCTGCTTTCGCGCGCAGCGAGCAGGTCCGGTTCCGTGATCTCATAGATGGTCTTGCCTTCCACCTGCTCCTTGGGTGGGCTGATCGTACCTATCAGCGACCCCTCTGCAAGGACATACCTCAGGTCCCTGTCAAATATAAAGATCGCCGAGTTTGGTACATTCCTCGCGATCTGGCGGTATAGTTGTTCTGACTGCTTGAGTTTCTCTTCTGCTGTTTTGATCTCCGTGATATCGGTGATGATACCCAGGATATTGGTCGAGTTGTCATCCAGGGACGGTATCGGCCTTTTGACCAGCTGCACATAGATATCCTTGTTGGTACCCTTGTTGTACATTTTCTGGTCTGACTGCTGTATGTTTTCGCCGTGAAGGGATATACGTTTATCTTCTTCCTCAAATTGTTTGCTCTCGAGTACATTGGAGTGAAACTCCGCGAGGTGCCTGCCGATCATATCCTTCGGAGTGACATTGTTGAATCTGGCAAATGCCTCATTGACCAGCACATATTTGCCATCCTTATCCCTCACAAAGATGAGGTTCGGATTCATATCTATCAGTAGCCGCAGGAAGTCTTTCTGCTGCTCTATCGCTATTTCTGCTTCTTTCCTGTAGGAGATCTCTTTCTGGAGTGTAGAGTTTAGATTTTCGAGTTCTTCCGTTCTTTGCTTTACTTTCTCCTCCAGACTGATGTTCATCTGCTTGAGGGTCTCCTGGTATTTGAGGCGATCGGTGATATCCCGTGCATGTAGGAGCAGCGCAGGTTTGTCATTAAATTCTATCACGGCCGTCCGCACCGCCACGGGTATCAGGTGACCGTCTTTGTGCTTTATTTTTGCTTCAAAGGACCCTATAGCGCCTATGGTCAGTTGCTCCTGGCGCATTTGAAAATTTACGATGTCATCCTGCGGTGAGAATTGCTTTACATTCTGCCCTATCATTTCATCACGGCTGTATCCATGCAGCTTGGCAGCCGCTTCATTCAGGTCATGTATATTCCCGACGAAATCCTCTACAAATACACCCTCCGGCGAGCTGTAAAAGAGGTCCCTGAAACGCTTCTCACTATTCTTGACCGCTATCTCAGCGAGCTTGCGCTCCTTGATCTCGTTCACCATCTGGTAGTTTGAGATGGTCAGTTCACGTGTACGCTTTTGTACCTTGGCTTCGAGCTCTTCATTGGTACGGCGCAGGCGGTCTTCCAGTTCCCGTTCCTTGGTAATATCTTCTATGATGGCTATAGAGCCTATGTAATGGTTGGCATTATTGAAAAGCGGCTTGCCGGTGATCCTCACGTCGATGACCTCTTTATTTTTTTTGATCATCTTCACCTCATAGGTGTCCGATACTCCACGTTTGCGCAGGTCTACCTTGGCTTTGATCATCGCTTTTGACTCGTCTGAGAAAAGGATATCATATGTATTTTTGCCCACCAGGTCCTCAGCCGTATAGCCAAATAACTTTGTATGCTTTTCGTTGATGAATTGCTGAATACCGACCTCGTTGATCACCGATACTGCGTCGGTACACCACTCGTCGAAATACTGCTTGAGGTCAGAGTTGACCAGGCCTATATTGTGAAGCGTATTGTATTCAGAGAAAAAATGCCTGAATATGTCACTTTCAAATTCCTTCTGAAGGGTGTCCAGCAGTTTCTTGGCATCAGAGGACAGTGAACCCAGATCAGTCGACTTTTCTAATAGTATTTTAAGAATTTCAGGGTGATTTGACGGCATTTAGAGCTATATGGGTGACTAAAATACAATTTTTCACAGCAAAAGTAACTGGTTAACCAGCAATACTTAGTTTTGCAGGAAATCTCACTTATATATATGAAAAAATGGTTCATCCGGGTCTCAATAGTAGTGGCCTCCCTGTACATTTTCCTTTGCGTCACTATGTATTTCTTTCAGGAGAAATTACTTTTCCACCCATATCCACTGGCTTCGGATTATAAGTTTGATTTTCCGGGCCGGTATAACGAGTTTACAATAAACCTGGCGGACGGCAGCAAATTGAACGCGCTTCACTTTTATGCCGATACACCTGCCCGCGGTATCGCTATTTACTTTCATGGCAATGCTGAAGCAATGGACCACTCCGGCAATAAGGCAAAGCAATTTACATCCCGGGGTTACGATTGCCTTATTGTGGATTATGCCGGCTACGGCAAGAGCACCGGCAAAATATCCGAGGAAAACCTTTTCAATACTGGCCTGGCGCTCTATGACACAGCCAGGGCATACTTTCCGACCAGCAGGATCGTGATCTATGGCAAATCACTTGGCACCGGCATCGCCACTCACACAGCACGCGACAGGGCCTGGTTTAAATCCCTCATCCTTGAGGCGCCTTATTATTCGATCACCGATGTAGGCAGCAGGCATTATCCATATATCCCGGTAGCGATGCTCTCGCGCTATCCGATCAGCACCTATCAGTATATCAAAGATATCCAGCATCCTGCCTATGTCATCCACGGTACTGCTGATCAGGTGATACCTATCGAGTCACCACGGCAGTTCCTGAAACTTGGATTGAAGAATTTCAATTACGTCGAAGTACCTGGCGCATTTCATGGCAATCTCGCAGACTACAAGGAGTATGACGAGATGTTTGACAAAGCATTAAACTAAGGCGATGGACGCGGGCACAAAAATATATTTGATACCGGGCCTGGGCGCCGATGGCCGGATGTATGAGCCGCAGCAAAAGGTATTGTCAAATACCATTGTACTCGAACACCAAAAACCGCTCAAAAATGAGACGATGAAACAATATGCCAAAAGGCTGGCCGAAAAGATCGACACCTCTGAGCCTTTCATATTGGTGGGCACATCGCTGGGCGGTATTATATCTATGGAGATAGCGCGTATCACCCATCCTGAGAAAGTCATTCTAATATCCTCTGTCAAGCACAGAGGCGAACTCCCCGCCTGGATGCGCATTATGAAATACCTCCGCCTGCACCGCTTGCTGTCCGGTCGTGCTTTTATTTATTTCAGCAAGAAGAACATAAAGCTATTGATCACCAAAAGGGATACACGGGTAGCGCAGTTGCTCATGGATATGCATCTCGATGCCGATCCTGATTTCGTGAAGTGGGCTATCAATGAGGTAGTAGGCTGGGAGGGAGGCATGGACTACCGGCAGGATGTGATACATATACATGGCACCCGGGACCGGCTTTTCCCATATCAGAATATAACAAACGCCATTGCTATCACTGGCGGTTCTCACGTCATGGGCTGCACCCAGCCGCATGATGTCAATGAGGCTCTTCTCAAAGTCATCGCCTGATCAAAATATTAAAAAAACTTAATTGCCTGCCGTTTTTTTCCGGTGATTCTTTCCCGACCTATGCCTATGATGATAATAATATCACTGGTCAAGGATTATTTACTGTAAATATTATACTGCATTATCCCCGACTCGTTATTCCCTATCCTCTATTATCTATTCATTATTATCTATTTTAGCCCTCATGCAGTTCCTCTATCCGGCATTTTTATTTGCACTTGCTGCCCTGGCCATACCTGTGATCATTCACTTGTTCAACTTCAGGCGCTTCAAGACTGTTTATTTCAGCAATGTATCTTTTCTCAAAGAGATCAAAGAGGAAACCTCTTCGCGGTCCCGTGTCAAGCACCTGCTGGTGCTCGCAGCGAGGATGCTCGCGATAGCCTGTCTCGTATTGGCATTCGCACAGCCATTCCTCCC
The DNA here is from genome assembly GCA_025963485.1 of Bacteroidota bacterium. Classification (GTDB taxonomy): domain Bacteria; phylum Bacteroidota; class Bacteroidia; order Chitinophagales; family LD1; genus UBA1941. The sequence continues at coordinate 13,017 of JAOQAO010000246.1, forward strand.
AAAGAAAAATACAAATATTGCCTCTGGCAAAAAATACGTAAGCATCTATGTAGACAATTCTTTCTCCATGGGTGCCATGAGTGGTGGCATTCGCCTGCTCGACAAGGCTAAACAAGCGGGAAAAGAGATCGTCCAGAACTATGCACCCAATGACCAGTTTCAGCTGGTCACCAATGACCTGCAGGGCAAACAGCAGAGACTGATAGGCAAAGAGGAGTTTCTCTCTATGCTGGATGAGGTGGAGATATCTCCTGCTGCCCGAAATCTCTCTGAGATCGCCCGCCGTCAGGCCGATGTACTCAGCCTGGACAACTCCAGGAACAAAGTCGCCTATCTGCTCTCAGACTTCCAGCACAATATGGGAGACTTCGCACCGGACACCACCGTAAAATATAACCTGCTTCCTCTCTCTGCCGACGCACAGCAGAATGTATTTATCGATACAGCATGGTTTAGCGAACCGGTGCAGATACCCGGCCAGAATGCCCACCTCATCGTCAAGATCCGTAACAGCGGTGAGAAAGCCTCAGATGGCAACCGCCTTTCACTCAAGATAAACGGGCAAACCAAAGGGATAGCAGATTTTACCGTAGGGGCCGGATCTTTCACTTATGACACAATAGGTTTTGTAGTCAACCAGACCGGCTGGAACAAAGCCGAGTTGGGCATTCAGGATTATCCGATCACTTATGACGACAATTATTTCTTTGCCTATCACGTAGCAGAAAAGATCAAAGTGCTCTCTATAAGCGAAGGTAAGAGCAATGCTTATGTGGATGCGGTGTTCAAAGATCAGCCGGAGTTTGAATACCAGGCCCTGCTCTCTGGCAGCCTGGACTATAGCCGTATCAAGGGCAATCAGCTGCTCATCCTCACGGATATCAATATGATATCATCGGGACTATCTACCGCGGTCAATACCTTTCTCGCTGATGGAGGTAGTGTCGCTCTCTTCCCGGCTGCCAAAGCCAATATTGAGTCTTATAATTCATTTCTGTCTTCCCTTGGCGTCAATACGCTGGGCGAATGGAAAGAAACAGAGCAGGAAATATCTAAGATCAATTTTCAGCAGGGCTTGTTCAAAGACATCTTCGACAAAGTGCCAGAGAATATGAGTATGCCCAAGGCAAAGAAATACTATACTATAAATGGTAAGATCGCGGGCCTCGATGAGCCTGTTCTTACGCTCAAAGGCGGCGGTGCGTTCCTCGCAAAGAATACCTTTAAGTCGGGCACTATATACATCTGCGGATCGCCCCTCGATAAAGCCTATTCGGATCTTCCTATCCACGCCATCTTCGCCCCCATGCTATACAAAATGGCCGTGATGGGCAATCGCGAAGAAAGCATGGCCTATTTTATCGGTGATAAAAAAGGCATCGAGATAGCGAGTAAAGGTGCCGGTAATGACAAGGTCTATAAGGTGAAAGGGGAAAATGTAGAGTTCATTCCTGAACAGTTTGCACTGGGTAGCAAGGTCATCCTGGGCCTCAAAGACCAGATCAAAAAATCCGGCTTCTACAAAGTCTCCCTGGAAAATTCAGATTCTGCCGATGTCATCGCACTCAACTACAATCGCAAGGAATCTGACCTCAGTTTCTACAAGGTTGACGAGCTTCGATCAAAATATAGTGACCGGAATGTAACAGTCGCCAATAGCGTCGGCCTTGAGGTCGCTCAGGTCATAAAGGAGATGGACAGAGGAACATCCCTCTGGAAACTATTTATTGTGTTGGCCTTGTTGGCACTTGCTGTCGAGACATTGCTGTTGAGATTTTGGAAAAGCTAGAAGATCAGTTTCACTAGTTCATCTACATTCCCTTTCAAACCCGCATAGTTGTATTTCTTTCCTACGAGGGCTTTTAACCGCTCATCACCCGATTCGATATCTACTATGATCCCGCCATCCACCTCTATTGTCACGCCTTGCTTCATGATCTTAGTGTAAGGATTTCTACCCCACAACCATTCATCTGATTGAAATTTGCTCACTGCAGTTTCATTGATCTCTGCCCACTCATCATCAGAAAATGAATAAGTACCGGAGATAGGCAGTTCCTTAGACAGGTATTCTTTCAGTTCATCTGCAGTTTTGAACCGATCACTTCTTTCTGAGATATTCATAACGGAGCTGCGGGTAGATGATACTGCCTTAGACTCTATCTCAAATGCGTTTTGCTTCAACGCACCGCGCAGTTTATCCAGGTCAGAGTTGACCAGCAGCGTACCATGCGAGAGTATATTCTTACGGTCTGTGAATTGCGCATTACCCGATATCTTCTTCTCATCCCATAATATGTCATTGCGTTTGTTGAACTGCGCGTCGATACCCGCCCTTTGCAGGGCATCTAAGATCGGTTGATTGAAATGTACATAGTTATTCACCTTCCGTTCATCAAAGGAGCACAGAAAGGCAAAACATAGGTTCCCCTCATCATGATATACCGTGCCCCCGCCGGATACACGCCTGATGACCGGCTGACCGCTTCGCAGATAGTCAAAGTTGATCTCTTTATAGATAGATTGGTTCTTACCCACCACCACGCAGGGACTATTGATATACATGGTGATATACAGCGTATCCAGCGGTACCATTCCCCGCACTATATATTCTTCTATGGCGGCATTGATGTACGGATCGCGGTTATTCCTCTGGTCTATCAGTATCATTCCGCCAATATAAAGCAATTTGGCAAAGCCGATATTTTCCGTTTGTCATACTTTGCGTTCTTATCGGTTCTTTCATTTGTATTTCTTTGTGTTCTTCAGGCTGTTTTGCTTAAAACTTTGAGCTCTTTGTGTGAAAAGGCTGCTGGATTTCATTTTCTGTAAAAGAAACTTGATTTTCACAGTCCTAAAATGACCTGACTAATGATCAAGCTGACCGAATGTCCACGTGATGCCATGCAAGGGCTGAAGTATTTCATCCCGACAGAGAGAAAGATAGAGTATATCAATAAGCTCCTTCGCGTAGGCTATTATGCGCTTGACTTTGGCAGCTTCGTGTCGGCAGAGGTCATCCCGCAGATGGCGGACACAGTAGAGGTATTGGCTGGCCTCAATCTTGAGTCTACGAAGACCAAACTTATCGCCATTATCGCAAACGAACGCGGCGCACAGAATGCCTGCCTGTTTCCGCAGATTGATTTTCTTGGCTTCCCCTTCTCCGTATCCGAGACCTTTCAGATGCGTAATACGCACTCCACGATCATGCAGTCACTGGAACGCGTCAAAAAGATAAAAGAGCTCTGTGATGCCAGTGGCAAAGAAATGATACTCTATATATCCATGGGCTTCGGCAACCCATACGGCGACCCCTACAACCCCGAGATAGTGGAGCGCTGGGTAGAGCAACTGGCTCAGCTTGGCATCAAGATATTCATGCTTTCCGACACCGTCGGTGTCGCCAATCCTGAAAATATCAAACATCTCTTTGGCTCACTTATTCCCCGTTTCCCTGATCTCGAGATCGGCGCGCACCTCCACACTGCCCCACACAACTGGCAGGTAAAAATAGATGCGGCATATAAAAACGGCTGCAAGCGTTTCGACTCGGTCATAAAAGGCTACGGCGGCTGTCCTATGGCAGATGATGACCTCATCGGCAATATGCCCACGGAAAATCTGCTCAACTACTTCGACCCGCTAAAAGATTTCGGTCCGGACTTTTCCGTCAAAGCATTTGAAGAAGCGCTGAGAGAGGCAAACAACGTATTTGTGCATTAAGTAAATCTTGGGTGACGAGTTCCTTTAGACATCTGCTGTCCATCCGCAATCCGATATCCAAATTCGAATTATTCTACAGAAAGTACCAATCCCTTCAGGTATAATCCTTCCGGGTGATAAATACTCTGTGGGTGATCGGCAGGTTGATTGAGATGATCTATGACACGGATATTACGGCCGCTCTCTATAGCCGCTGCTGCCACTGCTCCATCAAATAGTTCGGGTCCTACAGCCTGCGAACAGGAGAAGGTAAATACAAACCCTCCCGGCTTTACTTTGTCAAAGGCTGCCTTATTGATCCTGCGGTATGCCTGCACAGCCTGGTGGCGGCTATGCTGGTTCTTGGCAAAAGCCGGAGGATCCAGCACTATCACATCATAGAAATTATTCGGTGAGCGCTTCATAAAATCAAATACATCCTCCGCCGCAGCCTCATGTATCCCTTCTGGAATATTATTGAGCTGTACATTTTGCACCGCCAGCTCTATGGCTTTCACAGAACTATCTACCGAATGTACCAACGTAGCTCCCGCTTGCGCAGCGTAAACAGAGAAGCCCCCGGTATAACTGAATGTATTCAATACTTTTCTTCCCTTGGAATACTGGGCGAGCAGCTTGCGATTCTCCCGTTGATCTATGAAGAAGCCTGTCTTCTGTCCCGTCTCCCAGTCTACGAGAAACTTATTGCCATGCTCCATGACCTCATTGGTACTCTTTTCGCCGAGTATATATTGTGCTGCGACGGTGGATTTTTCTTTGCGCTCCAGCACTGCCTCACTTTTGTCATAGACAGCCTTGAGAGAGCTGCCCAATACTTTTTGCAAAGCCTCCGTGATGATAAAACGGTTCTTGTGCACAAACATACTATGTGCCTGCAGGACACAAGTCCCATTATAATAATCAATGATAAGACCCGGTACCCCATCGCCCTCGGCATTAAAGAGGCGATACACGTTCGTTTCTTTATTGTCTACGAGCCCTATACTTTTCCTGAGGTTGTATGCTGATTGTATCTTGTCCAGCCATAGCTGATCTATTGATTCGATAGGTTTGAAGGACACGATGCGCACGGCTATACTTCCGATGCTGTAATACCCCACCGCGAGGAACTGGCCCTTTTCGTCCTGCACCTGCACAAGTGCATTCTCAGTGACGGTATTTTCTTTACGCTGTATAGCGCCAGAGAAGATCCATGGGTGAAAACGTTTGACGGCCTCGGCCTTTTGCGCATATAGCGTGACGACAGGATATTGTGACATAGCCGCGAAAATAGCTTATTAATTGCGCAGGCGCAACATGAACTGTGGCTACAAGACTTCGGCTACTACAAAAATACTGCCACTGACCAATACCAGGTCATCTTTACCCGCATTTGCCAGCGCCGTTCTATATGCCTTTGTGACTGAGGGGTAGGTGCCACCTTTTAGTTTTTGCGCAATTGCTTCTGTATACAGCTCATTCACATCCTTTCCTCTTGGTATATTGGGCTTGCAGAAATAGTAGACCGCTTTCTTCGGCAGCAAGGAGAGTATCTTTGTAATATCCTTATCTCCCACAGTGCCATAGACGAAATGGAGATTTTTGAAGGACATCTTTTTGAGCTGAGCCGTCAACTCCCTTATTCCTCCCTCATTATGCGCGCTGTCAAAGATCACCTGAGGCTTCTTGCCCATGACCATCCATCTGCCGATAAAATAGGTCGATGATTTGATCTGCTTCAATCCTTTTTTAATAGCATTAGCCGATATGCCTTCTCCCAGTGATTGTAGTTTTCCAATAGCCTCTATGGCAGTAGTGATATTCTTTCTTTGATATTCTCCGGAAAGGTCACTGCTGTATTGCTTTTTATCAAGGACAAATGAGATACCCTTAATATCGCTTTTGAAAGAAGATAATTTGATCTCTTTATCAGCAAAGGTCATCGGAGAATGCTGTTTAGTTGCTTGTTTGATAAATACCTCTCTCGTTTCGGGATGAGTTTCACCGATCACTACAGGTACCTGAGGTTTCATGATACCAGCCTTTTCTGCGGCTATCAGCGGTAGGGTATCTCCCAGAAACTGCGTATGATCAAAACTGATATTGGTGATCACAGATAGGAGAGGAGTGATGATATTTGTAGAGTCCAGCCTTCCGCCCATACCGACCTCGATGATCGCGTAGTCTACTTTTTTTTCTTTGAAATACTCAAATGCCATAGCCGTAGTGATCTCAAAGAAAGAGGCATTGACTGAAACAAATTTCTTCTTATTCTCCGTTACAAACTTAGTGATAAAGGGCCTCGAGATAAGTTTGCCATTGATCTTTATACGCTCGCGATAATCTTTATAATGAGGAGAGGTAAAGACGCCCACCTTATATCCTTGTGCTTGTAAAATAGATGCGATAATATGTGTCACAGAGCCCTTCCCATTGGTGCCTGCTATGTGAATAAACTTAGTCGCCCGCTCAGGGTGCTCCAGGATCTCTGAAAGTGCTGTGATATTCCCCAGATCAGCCCTATACGCCGCCGCCCCGATCCGCTGAAACATCGGCAACTGCTCTAAGAGATATTCGACAGCTTCTTTGTAATTCATTTAATACAGTTTAACCGCAAATAATACAATTTAACCGCAAAGAACGCGGAGAACGCAAGGGTTATGTTATAATCCATTCGCAACTCTGCGGATGTCCCTATTTTGGGGTAATAACAAACAATCTTTTTAAAAACAATCTTTGCGTCCTTTGCGTACCTAGCGGTTAATAATTTGTATTTCAGTCATTCAATTTCTGAACCATCACTCCATTCTCATCAAACAGATGCGGGTAATGCACTTTCAATTCAGACACAAACAGGTCATATGGCAGATCGTCAAATTGACCGTACTCATGCAGGTACTTCATGTATTGCTTGCCATCCGGCGAAAACTCCTGGAAGATAGAATCATGCACGCCATCAAATTCCAAAGGGGCGGTTCCAAACCTATCGCATAGAGCCTTGTTGAAGGCTGGCGTACATTTGACCCATTGACCATCTAAAAGGAACTCATTATATCCGTGAAATACAAACTTATCTGAGCGCAACATCTTTACAAATTTTTCACTGGAAATATGATTCTGCACAATAGAGAAGCCTAAGCGGGATGGGATACCAAACACTCTGCCGCATGCAGCGAGCAGTAATGATTTCTCAATACAGTAACCGGATTTGCGTTTCAGCGTTTGCCCGCCGGATATAGCATCCGGCGAAAGGATGATATGGTATGGATCATACATGATGTCATCGCGCACAGCATTATATAATGCCACGACCTTCTCGCGGTCAGTCATATTTTCATTGGCTTTGGAATGGGCATATGCGATCACCTCAGTGGAGTCGCTGTCTATAAATGCTGTCGGACGGAGGTATTCACTCATTTTACTATTTGCAGGTGTTTCGATTTTCCCAGTGCAATTTTAGAACAAACCTTTCTTATTTTTGGATAAATGTCAAAACTCGTACGTGGTCTCGGCCTGGGGCAGTCTGTAGCTATCAATATGATAGATATGGTGGGCATAGGCCCTTTTATTACCATCGCCTTTGTGATCGGCGCTATGAATGGCCCACAGTGCATTCTTGCATGGATATTAGGCGCCTTGCTGGCTTACGCCGATGGCTCAGTATGGGCCGAGCTGGGCGCCAAATGGCCCGAAGCAGGTGGCAGCTATTCATTCCTGCAAAATCTCTATGGTCGGCAAAAATGGGGACGCCTGATGTCATTCCTTTATGTCTGGCAAACCTCGATACAAGCGCCGCTGGTGATAGCATCTGGTGCTATAGGTTTCTCCCAATACCTCACTTACCTTATTCCATCGCTTGGCCCCATTGCTCAAAAAGCCGTCTCAGGCGCATTGGTGATATTGATCACCGTGCTTCTCTATCGCAAGATCACAGACATCGGCAAAATATCCGTATTCATGGGCATCATTGTGATAGGTACGATCCTATGGCTCATCTTTGCAGGCTTTACGCATTTTACGCCATCACTAGCTTTTACTTATTCTAAAGATGCTTTTGATTTGACCCCGTTGTTTTTCTTTGGCCTCGGCCAGGCCAGCCTCAAGACAGTATATTCCTTTCTCGGATATTACAATGTCTGCCATCTTGGCGGTGAGATCAAAGAGCCTGAAGTAAATATTCCGCGCAGCATTTTTATCTCGATCACGGGTATTGCATTATTGTACCTGGCTATGCAGATCGCTGTACTCGGCGTGATCCCATGGCAGACAGCAAAGGACTCTCCATTTATCGTCAGTCTTTTCTTTGAGCAGATATATGGACATCTGGCGGCACAGGTCGCGACGGGTTTGGTTTTATTTATCGCCGTCTCGTCCCTATTTGCTGTCATGCTCGGCTATT
>JAOQAO010000014.1 GCA_025963485.1 Bacteroidota bacterium
TATAGAGGAGGAGTAATTGTGGTCACGCATTGAAGCGAGTGAGGGTCGAAGATTAATTTCTCTGGTCCACTTACCTTTTGTACATTCCGCCCGGCTTACTTTAAGTCAAACTTTGGACGGATAGTCTTTTAGGTACATAAAATTGCATAGAAAAGGCTCTGTCTCACACCAAATGTTTTACACCAACCTGTCAGAGACGCAGCACAATTGCATGAAATACCTATTCATTCTTGCCTTAACCGTTTCTCTAACTGGATGTGTTAGTTATAGCCAGATATTTCAGACTTCTTATCCAAATCTGGGTGGCAGTTCAACTGGGCTTCCGGTATTTGAAAACGATACAGTACGTATTCAATATTATTTCTGGGAAAATGACGGAATGCTGGTGTTTTACGTCTATAACAAATTGGATAAACCTCTTTATATAGATTGGAAAAAGTCTTCTTATATCAAGAATGGAGATAAACTTGACTATTGGTCCGATGAAACTGATTATGTCAGTGCAACATATAGCTCAAGTGTATATGGCCGATCAATATTGTGGAATAACGCAAATGTTTCTGTTGGAGAATCGGTAACTTATGGCAAGAGCAAAAAACCTGAGCGCACAACCTTTATTGCACCCCATTCTTCTTATACGCGATCAACTCCTTTTTATTTATACCATGAATCAACAGAATTAGCTTTACCCAAAAACGCACGGTCGGAAGAATGGATAAGCGGCTTTAATCAAAATAAAAAGGTACAGGTTCGGTATGTGAATTTTACTAAAGAGAAATCTCCTCTTACTTTTAGAAACTTCCTTAGCATATCTACTTCTGAGAAGTTTGAAAACGAAGTGTACATAGACAATGAATTCTTCGTTTCGAGAATCACAGAGCTGCCATATGTTGAGCTACATGGTCCCTCCATAAACTACTCCTCCGGATCTTTTGAATACCCATTTAAAAAGCCTGATAGATTTTACGTGAATTTATCTAGCGGATCATTTAAATAGCCTCAGACTTAAACAAAAAAGCCGTCCTCAGTTGAACCCAGCGATTCGCAGCTTCTTTTCCATAGCCCACAGTTTAAACTGTGGGCTATGGAAAAGGATGACACGAGCATGGTTTTAGTCAAACGAAAAGCCAGTCCCGGTTAACGCAGACTGGCTTTTATATTGATATGAGAAAGGTGCTTATTTGAGGTCTACCGAACTCTGGCCCAGCAGATGTCCTGCCTGATATACTTCTACCTTATATGTACCAGATGTCTTGATATTCTCGGTCCAGTCCATGCTTACATTCTTGCTGGTCTGGTCCCAGTCGAGATCTACCTTTTTGCTGTATTGGATATCGCCACCGCTATCGGCGAGCTTGGTGGTACCAGAACCCTGGTCAGCCACTGCGAGTGTTTCACCCTTAGGGTTGATCACGCGGATGTAGAGCGCTAGTGGTCCTTTTTCTAATACCTTATTGTCACCGGTAGCAAAGCTGATCTTGAGCAGGTCGATCTTCTTGGCACTGGTCTTGGCGATCTCTTTACCATTCTTCCTTTTCTTCTCGCCTTCGATCTTCAGGCCCTGAATATGGAGAAGCGATCCTACTTCTACTTTCTTAGAGAGTGCTTTCTTGTCTTCAGTCAGGGTAGCTGTAGTAGTTTTTTCAGCTTCCAGGTTTTTAGTTACTTCCAGATTTTTAGCTGTCAGCTGCTCATTCTTAGCCATGAGCTCTTCGATCTTCTTCTGCAGTTCAGCATTATCAGATTGTATCCTGGTCACCTCATCTTTAAATTTCTTCTTCTCAGACTCAGACATATTGCCGCGCTTCTGAGCCACTGCGAGTTCGCCTTGCAGCTTCTCTATCATTGTCTGGCGCGAGTTGACGATGCTATCCAGTTCACCATTTTTGCCTTTCATGCCTTCGAGGTCCTGTTTAGACGTTTCGAGCTGCTGATTGAGGCCTTTTATGTCTGTATCTTTCTTTTCTATTTCTACCTTCTGGTCTTCCTTTTTTTGATTCTCTATCCACAGCTTATACACTGCGCCACCATTGATGAGCAATAACAGTATGATGATCGCGATATAGATCTTCTTGCTTCCTCCGCCTCCTTGATTGTTTCCTTCCATTTGAGAATAATGATTTTGTTTATGTAAAAATATGATGTTATTAATATAATACTGCCGAGGTTATTATGTACGCTTGTGTTGATTACTGCTTTCAGTACTACAAAGTGTACAACTATAAAGTTGCCGCCCGCATTATACGATCAAATAAAAAAATTGATTATCGCGAGGTGTATACCCAATATCATGCCAAAAACACAACAAATGTTATAGAAAATAGGTGTCTGATGGGTTTTACCTGACTAAAAATTGCATCCACCGATTTGTCATGGTTTTGCCATATCTGATGCCGAAAATTGCAACCGCGCAATACAGCACAAAAGCCCTCGTTTAAATGCCGGAAAGCCTCTATTAGCATTGGCGCGACACTGTTAATAGAATTTTTCAGGCAATAATTTTGAATAGAGAATTAAAAATCTATTTTTGAACTTCTCAATAACAAACCATTAAATTAAAAAACAATAAGAATTATGGCACAAGCTCCAGCTAAACAATCACAAAAGGGATTCGACTTCAGTATCTTGGTGGTCCCTATAGCACTCATTATTGGTTACTGTATCTGGAAATTTTTCTGCGGTCACTATGTAGATGCTAAAGAAGAACCACTGAAGAATGCTGACGGCTCACAAAACCTGTTTGGATTGATATACAAAGGAGGATTTATCGTACCTATCCTCATAGGTATGCTCATCACAGTTATCACTTACTCTATAGAGAGGGCGATCACTATCGGCAAAGCCAAAGGAAGCGGATCTATCGAGCCATTCCTCCAGAAGATCAAAAGCGCACTGTCTAATAACGATATCAATGCTGCCCTCGCTGAGTGCACCAAGCAAAAAGGATCAGTAGCCAACGTGGTACAAGCCGGCCTGCACAAATACCAGGAGATGGACAAAAATACTGAGCTCGAAGGCGAAAAGAAAGTTCTCGCTATCCAGCAGGAGATCGAAGAGGCTACCTCCCTCGAGCTGCCTATGCTCCAGAAAAACCTCGTATTCCTATCTACAATCGCATCAGTAGGTACACTCGTAGCCCTCCTCGGTACGGTGATCGGTATGATCAAGTCATTCGCAGCTCTCGCTACTACAGGATCACCAGACCCTACCAAGCTCTCTGCAGGTATCTCTGAGGCCCTCGTGAACACAGCTATCGGTATCGCTACATCAGCATGTGCGATCATCCTTTACAATGTATTTACCAGCCAGATAGACTCACTGACATATGCGATAGATGAGATCGGATTCAGCATCGCTCAGTCATTTGCCAGCCGCAAGAAGTAATTGGTAATCTGTAGCCTGCATTAAATAAGCGTTTAGCTTATGGAAATGAGGCTCATTTGTCATCACTAAATAAAAGCAGGTAAAATGCCTAAAGTAAAAATCCCAAGGAAAAGCACCTCAGTAGATATGACCGCCATGTGCGATGTGTCATTCCTCCTCCTGACGTTCTTCATCCTTACTTCAAAATTCAAGCCTACCGAGCCTGTCGCTATAGACCTGCCAAACTCACGCTCGAGTATCCAGGTCAATGACGCGATCAAAATATCAGTCGACAAGAACGGTAAGGCATACATCAACTATCCTAGTGCTACATTCCGCCTCAAGACGCTTGAGAAGATGGGCGAATACTACAAGGATAAATATCCGCAGCTCACCCAGCTGACCGATAAGCAGAAAAACAACTTTGCACAAGTAGAGACCTTTGGATTTGACTCCAAGTCCAATATCCCTGAGCTGCTCAGCAAAAAGCCTGACGAAATATCAAAGATGAGTACCGGTATCCCTATGGACTCACTGGACAATCAGCTCGGTGACTGGATACAGGCTGGCCGCTATGCAGATGTGGATATCAACCACCCTACTGCCAATGGCGCCATCCGGATCGCTATCAAAGGCGATAAGCAGACGGACGTAAAGGCAGTGCAGCAGGTGATCAAGACCCTGACGGATAATGATATTCATACCTTCAACCTGATCACCACGCTCGCAGGGGGCTCTACGAGCGCCACAGCGGACCAGAAATAAATTATAAATCTAAAAAAGACCGAATACAATGGCAGAAATAGATACCTCCGGGGGAGGAGGCGGGAAACACGGTGGCAAGGTAAGAGGCAAAAAGCTCTCTACCAAAGTCGATCTCACGCCGATGGTCGATCTCGCATTCCTCCTGATCACATTCTTCATGCTCACTACCTCTCTCAATAAACCTAAGGCGATGGACCTCTCTATGCCTAAGAAGGATAAGGAAAAACAAAAGGACGTCAAGGAAGGCCAACTGATCAATGTACTGCTGGGCAAAGACGATATAGTCTGGTACTACGAGACGAAAGAAGGAAATATGACGGATATGAAGCAGACTACATTTAGCGGTACAGGCGGTATACGTGATGTCATCATGCGCAAGCATGCCCGGGTAGACCGCGACTACGGCATGGATGAGGATAAAAAGACAAAGGAGAAAACTCACAAGACGATAGTGCTCATCAAAATGGCCGAAGGTGCGAAGTATAAGGATATGGTGGACATCCTCGACGAGATGGATATCACCAAGAGCAAAATATACGCGATACAGGATATCGTGCCCATCGAGCAGGAGACCATCGACAATGATGGCAAAGTGAAGACCGAGACCGTGACTGTGAAACAGAAATAGTCATTTTATGGAAAAAATTAAATCGCTGCATCTAAATAAAGTATAACAGCAGAGCATGGAACAATCAAAATCATTTACAGGCTGGAGCTTTGATGATATCGTATTCCTCGGTAGGAATCAGGAGTACGGTGCATACCAGCTTCGCAAAGAACGTGCAAGGAATTCCCTCCTGGGCCTGCTGATCACCGTCGGTGTGGCAGGATTCCTGATAGGAGCTTCTTTCATCGACTTCTCTTTTCTCAAATCAAAGGCAAAGGAGGAAACGATCGAGACGTCTGTGACGCTCACCGCGCCACCGCCACTCAAAGACGAGGTGCCACCTCCCCCACCGCCGCCGCCGCCACCACCTACACGTCCTACCGTTCAGTTTCTCGAGATGGTAGCCAAGAAGGATAAGGAAGTGCAAAACGAAGATCCTCCCAAGCAGGATGATGTAAAGAAGGCAGAGATCGCTACCGAAACCCACGAGGGCAAAGATGACGCTCCTGCATTCGTACCAGAGCCGGTGATCGATACCAAGCCTATCGTAGAAGACAAGATATTCACTGTCGTAGAGGTCATGCCTGCTTATCCGGGAGGCGAGGACGCGATGATGAAGTTTATCCAGGGCCATATCAACTATCCTGATATGGAGCGTGAGATGGACATACAGGGCCGTGTAGTAGTAGGATTTGTGGTACTCGAGGATGGTACTCTTTCGGACATTCAGGTCAAGAAGAGCGTCAGCACAGGAATAGATAAAGAAGCTGTCCGGGTGGTAAAACTCCTTCCTAAATTCAACCCGGGCAAACAGCAGGGCAAACCGGTCAAGGTTTCCTTTATGCTCCCGATCATGTTTAAACTTGCATCTCAATAAGAGATTTAACAAAGACAATACAACAAAAGCCGCTTTAAACGCGGCTTTTGTGTTTTATGAATATTCGTGCGGGTTTGGCCGGTGCCCCTACCCTGCTTGTGGCAATACTTTTCCGGCTTTTTGCGTTAGTAGTTTTATATTAGCTTTAAACCCTGAGGGTAAAATAAAGTCATATTCCCATACCAACTAAAAAACATACAATTATGAAAAGAACGTATTTTAAGGTACTCCTCGTACTCATAGCTGTCTCTGGACTTACGCTCACATCGTGCAGGAATAAAGACACAGCTACCAACGACCTATACAGCGCACAGGACAATAACACCGCCACACAGCACCTCAATGCCACTATGGATGACGCAGCCAATGCAGCCGGTGGTGTAGCAGCCGTATCGGGCAAAACCGAAGGCCCCTATGCCCTAGTCGGTGTCACCGTCGACTCATCACAGAAGTCTAACGGCATACTAACGCTCACTTATGATGGCACGACCATCGTGGACAATGTATTCAAACGCTCCGGTACTGTGACAATCACACTCGAAAACTACGCCAACGGTACACGCTGGCGCGATGCAGGGGCAGTGCTCGATGTGGACTACAATACAGTCGTCGTCACCAATGTCGTCACCGGCGCCCATGTGCAGTATGATGGCTCCAACAAACTGACTAATGTCAGCGGTGGCCTGGCATGGCGTATCGTAGCAGGACTCGATCAGGGTTCTGTAGTACATCGCCACACGGCCAATGCAGTTCAGTTGACCTTTGCTGATGGTACACATCGCAACTGGAGCGTAGACCGCACCCGCACCTACATGCGCAATGGTAACGCCCTCAGCCTGACACTCAGCGGCAATGCCACAGAGGGCGGCCACAGCAATGTGGACATGTGGGGTACCAACCGCAACGGTGTCTCATTTGTCAATGAGATCGCTACACCTATCGTGTTTGACAACTCCTGCAGCAACTACCGCAACGCCACCTCAGGCGAGATCAAGCACTACGTCAATGGCAACACGCTCGACGTGACCCTCGGTGTAGATGCCTCCGGCAATGCAGCTACCGGCTGCCCATACGGCTACAAAGTGGTCTATACCACCTCCACCAATCATACATATAGCGCCGTATTCCAATACTGGCATTAAGAATTTCAAAAACATATTTGGGAGCCGCATCTTATTCAGATGCGGCTTTTTTGTGTCCGTATTATTCCGTAATTTAGATTTATGCTTTTGCAATTGGAAAATACGAATGAACTGAATCTAAAGAAGTTGCTGGACTATGCCCGCCAGCTAAATCTCCGATTATCTCTCGTTGACGACACCGAAAGCAGTCCCTCCCTTCCGGGTAAACCATTATCTCCCGCTAAGCTGAAGTCCATGATCGAAGAAGGACGGAAGACCGGCACGATCACTTTGGCCGATGCACACAATTCTATCCGCAAAACTTTCAAGGCGGATTAGTTATACTGGCGATGCATTCGCAGCCTTGCTTGATGTTGTGAATTTTGTAGAATCCAGGAATACTCAGGGCGCCGGAATAAGATGGCTCAATAAGTTTGAAAAATTCCTGACTGAAGCAGTTTCCAATCCCACTATCATTAAACTCTGCAACATTCTCACTTTTCAAGAATTGGATTTGCGTTGTGTTAATTTCAATGACTGGGTGATCACCTTTTCGATCTCTGGAGATGATATTCTGATTGAGGCTATTTTGCATTCTTCCAGATTGACCGACTAAATTTTAACGCTTATAGTCCTGTATCTAAGACCTGTGTTAAAAGTTTCTGTAGAACTTTCTCGATCATGCAATCCCCCCTTTTAACAAACAATATTTCGGGATGGCATAAATCACATCTATCTTTAGTCTAAACAAAACCCTGCCTATATGAAATTCTTTACCCGTCTCAGCCTGATACTTCTTACCCTGCAGCTATCCATAGGCAGCGC
>JAOQAO010000030.1 GCA_025963485.1 Bacteroidota bacterium
ATGAAGATGAGAACCTGGGGATGGTGGAGGAAGAGTCAGGACTCAAACTCGACATACAAGCTCCCAAAGAAGAACCGGAAGCAGAAGTGGTGCAAACATTTGGCGTAGGTACCGAGTTTGACCCGACACTGGATCTGTCCAACTATAAATTCCCGACACTCGACCTGCTCGATGAGCACAGCTCTGAGAAGGTCAAATACGATCCGGAGGAACTTGAACGCAATAAAAACCAGATCATCTCTACGCTGAATAATTACCAGATAGAGATATCTAAGATCAAAGCGACTATCGGCCCTACGGTCACGCTCTACGAGATCGTGCCTGCACCGGGTGTCCGTATATCGAAGATCAAAAATCTGGAAGATGACATCGCCCTTAGCCTCGCAGCCTTGGGTATACGTATCATCGCGCCGATACCGGGCAAGGGAACGATAGGCATAGAAGTGCCGAATGTCAATAAGGAAATAGTAAGCATGCGCTCGCTGCTGACTTCTGAGAAATTTCAAAACTCAACCGCAGACCTGCCTATATGCCTCGGCAAATCAATCTCCAACGAGATCATCGTAGCCGATCTGGCCAAGATGCCACACCTCCTGATGGCAGGTGCTACAGGCCAGGGCAAGTCCGTTGGTATCAACTCGATCCTCGTTTCCTTGCTTTATAAAAAGCATCCATCTCAGTTGAAGTTCATCATGGTGGATCCGAAGAAAGTGGAGCTTAGCTTGTACGAATTGCTGGAGAAGCACTTCCTCGCGAAGCTGCCCGGCGAGGCGGACGCGATCATCACAGATACAAAGAAGGTGGTCACTACACTCAATGCACTCTGTATCGAAATGGACCAGCGCTATGATCTGCTCAAGAAAGCACAGGTGCGTAATATCAAGGAGTATAATCACAAGTTTACCAACCGGCAGCTCAATCCGCAGAATGGACATAAGTTCCTGCCGTATATAGTGCTCGTAGTGGATGAGTTTGCCGATCTGATCATGACAGCAGGCAAGGAGGTCGAGATGCCTATAGCCCGTCTCGCGCAGCTCGCACGTGCCATCGGCATACACCTCATACTCGCCACACAGCGACCTTCGGTCAATATCATCACCGGTACGATCAAAGCAAACTTCCCTGCCCGTATAGCCTTCAAAACCACCTCTAAGATCGATTCACGTACCATCCTGGATGCCGGTGGCTCAGAGCAGCTGATTGGCCGCGGCGATATGCTCCTGTCTCAGGGCAGTGATATGATCCGCCTGCAGTGCGGATTTGTAGATACACCGGAGGTAGAGCGCATACGCGACTTCATTGCCAATCAACAAGGGTACGCAGAAGCATTCCAACTGCCAGAGTATATCGATCCTAATGACAAGAGCGCCGGTGGCGATGACTTCCTGATAGATGGAGAGAAAGATGGCCTATTCGAAGATGCTGCCCGTATCATCGTGCAGAATCAAATGGGCTCTACATCACTCATACAGCGCAGGCTCAAGCTCGGCTACAATCGTGCAGGACGCCTGATGGATCAGCTCGAGGAGGCAGGCATAGTAGGAGAGAACCTCGGCAGCAAGGCCCGCGAGGTCAAGTTCAAATCCGAGATGGAACTGGACCACTACCTGCAGAAGATCAAAGGTTGATAAAAAAATACAATAAACAGCGGAGGGAATACCACTCTCCGCTATTCCTTTATTTTTGGAATGCCTTTTGACTATATCCCCGTTATTACATTTTATGAAGAAAATACCGTCTCTTTTATCCTTTATCCTTGTAGTATGCACTATCCATGCCCAGCAGCAGGCATCTGCTGTGGCAGATCCTGAGGCAGGTGCACTTTTAGAAAAAGCCGCAGCGCGCTATAAGTCTTTCAAAGGAGTGGAGGCAGATTTCGTCCTGACCACCATCCGTCCTAAACTAAAGCCTGAAGACTCCGATAGCAAATACACCAGTAACGATAATGGCAAGCTGTACATGAAAGGCAGCAAGTTTAAAATAGCCATGAACGGGAATGATATCTATTGCGATGGTAAGACGATCTGGTCATATTCGCCAAGGTCAAAAGAGATACAGGTAAATGACTATGAAGAAAGCCAGGAAACCTTTTCACCTACCAAGATATTCTCAGTATATAAAGAAGGCTATTCTTACCAGATCAAAGAGAAGAAGACTTTTGGTGGGAAGAATGTCACTGTAGTAGAACTGTCCCCACAGAATAAGAAAGTTTCATTCTTTAAGATAGATGTGGCTATCGATGATGCCACGAGTGATGTGATGGAATCAAAAGTTTATGAGAAGTCAGGGGTGCGCTACATATATAAAATCAGTAAACTCAATACCTCGAATGCACTGGCCGATGACTTCTTTGTCTGCGATCCTAAGAAATATCCGGGAGCAAAAGTCGTCGACTTGCGATAGTATAACCAATATGAGTGTTTACCGGCACTGACAAAGTGCTGATTGAAATCATTACCTGAATATAAAAACCTGATTATTTTAGCTGTAAATACCTCCGTCAAATATGAAACATATCTTTACCCTATTCTTTTGTGCCACACTCGTATCCAATATAGCATTTGGGCAGGCCCCCATTCCTAACGGCGATTTTGAGAACTGGAGTAATTCCAGTGGGGCCGATCATCCATCCGGCTGGTCGACCTCTGATCAGATCGTGACTGGTCTTCCTTTCGGGCTGTCATCTCCTGGTGGCGTATCGCAGGAGGCAAATCCGGCCAATGTAGCTTCAGGGTCATATTCTGCATTGCTCAATACGAGGGGGGTAGCCATTCCGACGCTTGGGACGGTGACCTTTGCGGGATCTATGACGCTAGGTACATACGGATTCACATTATCTAATTTTCAAACGACGCTGGGCGGTGTAGCCTATGCAGACAGACCCGACTCGATAGAGTTTTCGTATAAATATTTGTTGCCCGTAGGAGCTATCGATAGCGGCATCGTGAGAGTAAACCTGACCAGGGCGACGCCACATGATGGCACTGTCACTGTCGGCACAGCTACAGTATATGCGTACTATAGTTCCAGCTTCACTACCACTAAGGCTAAGATCAACTATTTCTCTGCACTCGATCCTGATACATTGAAGATACAGGCACAATCCAGCGCGGCACTCTTTATGGGCGGTGCAGATAATGCCCAACTGTGGCTGGATGATATGCATTTCACAGGTCTTGATACCATCTTCAAGGCTTATCTGTTCCCTAAGACTTCACAGGTCGTATGTGCCGGAGATCCTATCGCTATCCGCACGGATGAGATACCTGGAGATAGCTACGTGTGGTTTCGCGATGGCAATACGCTGCCAAACACAGCGTATAAGATCACACCTGCTGTTAGCGGCGGATATTCTGTACTTGTCTCTCATGAGGGAGCGCTGTATGTGTCCGATACGATTTATGTGACTGTAAATCCATTGCCTGTAGTAGTATACAGCGGACCGCAGGATACAGTTTGCGACAATGGCGGGACGGTGGAGTTATCAGGTGGCATTCCGGCAGGAGGTACTTATGCTGGCACGGGTGTGAGAAGCGGCGTATTCAATCCGGCTAACGCTCCGCTTGGCGACAGGGATATCCGCTATACCTATACAGACAATAACGGATGCAGCGCCACATCCGACAATCTTTCTTTTTATGTAGCTGGTTGTAGCCTGGGAGTGGATGTACTTCAGTCTTATGCGCAGATAAATGTTTATCCCAACCCGGCCTTCAATACGCTCTTCATAACTGGCAATAATAAAGTGGTCGGCAGCAAAGCGCGCATGTATGACGTGCAGGGAAGGCTTCTCATGGTGGCAGATATCCAAAGCGATCAGACCGCAGTAGATCTCAGCGGAATGAGTGCGGGATGCTATACGCTGATAGTCTCGGATTCCGCTAATACACTTCTCGCAAAGGCCAAAGTAGTAGTCGCCAGATAATTCACCGGACATATTTAAAACAAAGGACCCTCAGATTATCTGAGGGTCCTTTGTTTTAAATATTATTCGCTTTATTCTTCTCCTGATCCTTTGGGTTCAGGGCTGGATGCCGGTGTTTCTGTATTTTGCTCCTGCTCCTGTTCCAGCTGTACTTCTGTTTCATTGATAGCAGCAGGACTTTCTTCTGTTTTGGGATCTGCTTCTTTAGCAGGCTTATCAGATTTAGTGGCTTTGTGAGCTTGCTTGAGTATGCTGTCCAGTGTTTTCTGGATATCCTTTAGCTTGTCTTCCTTAGATGCTATGGTCTCTTTGATCTGGCGCAGGCGTACTTTCAGCAGCTGGAGTTCCAGTGATTGTATGCGTGGGCTTTCAGATTTTTTGGAGAAGTATTCCAGGTCTTTTTTATCGCGGTCGAGGCCTTTCTCCATTTTGGATATGACATCTTTCAGGCCGGTGATACGCGATTCATATTTATCTGTGAAATACTTATTGCGCTGTTCACTGATATAGTGGAAAGCATCATCATACGCCTTGCGCACACCATTCTCATCTGATTTCAGGAAGCGCTGGCCTCTGAACTCATGCTGCAAGGCTTTGATATCATCATGCAGCGTTTTGAAATTAGCTTTCTCATCAGCCCGGCCTTTTATTTGATTGAGCCTTTCGACGATCTGGTCGCGTACTGTGTTTGAGCTTTTCTCAAACTCCGCACTTTCCGTTTTTCGGAATGATTTCAGCTGCTCGAATATCGCATTGACGTCTTCCTTTATCTTATCGAGCCTTTCCTGGGTGATGTTCCTTTCCTTTTTGTGCTCGAGTACCCTCTCCCAGTATGACTTTGCATCTTCAAAAAGCGACTTGTCATAGCTCATCAGGTTGACAGAACGCTTCTTGAGATTTTCCAGTTCTATCAGGTAGCTCTCCCACAGTTTATTGGTGAGGAGCTGTACGGCCCATTCGTTTTGCTTGTGGCGTATCTCTCCGGTCTTGTCGGATTTGATGTTATCCGGCAGGATGCTATCGGCATTGATATCCGGATAGATCAGTTCGGTCCCTTCGGGGAATTCAAACTCCTGTCCATTCACCCAGTCAGTATTCAGCTTTTCGAAGGCTTCCTTGTTGAGGGCTTTGCGGGGAATGACATACAGATCGAGGCGAAACTCAGTTTCCCTGAGTTCGTATGCGAGCACCACTTCCACGTCGTCTTTCAAATTTCCAGCCGTAATAAATCTTGATTGCATTAAATTCACCATTTTAAGAGGGATTGCGAATTTACGAATAATAGAGAAATAAAAGAAAATGCATATTTCGGACATAGAAAATGCTTTAGCGAGGCCATTACCGGGCAAGAAGGCACAGCACCTGATGGCCCCGGGATACAGGCCGGATTATGAGATCGAAGAAGTCATGAAGTTCAGTCCAAAGATAGGCGGGGTGCTGCTCCTGATCAATCCGCGTGAAGAAGGTTCTTCAATTATTTTCACGCTGCGCAAGGAGTATAAAGGGACGCATAGCGGGCAGATGAGTTTCCCGGGTGGTAAGCAGGAAGCGGCAGATATTGACATTACATACACGGCATTGAGAGAAACCTATGAGGAAATAGGAGTCCCTGTAGAGGATATTCAGGTCATCGGCAAACTAAGCGAGCTATATATACCGCCAAGCAATTTTTTAGTCTATCCTACAGTGGGCGTCTTAAAACAAGAAACTATTTTTGTAAAGCAGGAAAATGAAGTAGAAGAGATCATCGAGATACCCCTTTCTTTTTTCCTCGATGATCAGAATCGCACTACTACCAAAATCAAGATAATGGGCAACTCAGAGGTCGAAGTGCCTGCTTATGTCTATGGCAAATATGTGATCTGGGGAGCTACGGCTATTATGATGAGTGAGTTTGTATCAGCCCTCACAGGCAAGTATTAATTCCCACTACATTTTCGTGATCACTTTCACATAGCTCTTGTCGCTATCTGATATTCTGATCAGGTAGGTGCCTTGCGGCAGGTCACCCGGATTTACTTGTATATCTCCGGATTGGCCAGGCAGGTCGATTATCTTTTCTCCCAGTATATTGGTGAGTGTGACCTGGTAATTGTCGAAGGTAGAATGGATATTTATAGCACTGCTAAATGGGTTCGGGTATACCTTTATCAGGTCGCTGTTGTCTACATTGAGTATGCCGGCTGGAAATGCAGCAGTCGAGTCATCGTCTATGATTACATAGGAGTATTGGATGATATCATATTTTATATTCGGAGCTACGGCATTGGACAGCAGGAAATTTACCTGCTTATTACCATCATGGATATGATTTTTGAGCATGATCACAGGTAGCTTTACCGTGTCAAAAATATTAGCCGCGAATGTGACCGTCGTGTCCCGCCAAAGGAAGTCAGTGCCCATTACTGCATTGCCATTGAGATAGGTGACATCGGCTGTGACCGGATATTTGACAGGAGCGCTGGTATACACCTCCACATATCCTATACTATCTCCTTTGAGATGAGCAAAGCCTGCACCTTTGAAGGAAATGATCAGAGAGCCGGTATCAATGATGGTCAGTGTATAGAGCGTATCAGGAGAAGTGTTGAGGGTCACACCTTTGAAATGGAAAACTATCGTACTGGTGTCGAATATCAGATGGTTATTGAGTACTGTGATCCACATGGTATCACGCCAGGTACCGGTACTATGACTGTAGTAATTGCCCAGCCAGCTGACATGATATGCAGCAGCATTCTGAAAAGACGCGGTCGAGCTGAACTGATATGTATCAACTTGAAAGGATAAAGGCGAATGATTTGAATAGACAGTCGTGAAAGGTATCCCTATCAGTACAGCCGTATCTTTGATCACAGTCATGTTGCTGATGTCAAACGAGACTGAAGGCGGGTTGTATATATTGTCATTCCAGATAATAACCAGAATAGTCGAATCCACCAGGATATTGTCATCCACATTCACCAGTTTCACCAGGAAGGTTCTATTGACGGGTGAGGTCACGGTATCTGCTGATAAATAAACTGGTTGGCAAATCGTAGAGATGCCCGGCGGTGCATATATAGTATCAGGATAGTAGTTGTAGCTGTAACCCGGATAAGCTGTCAGACCGATATTACTCCAGTAATCATAGTTTCTCGTAAGGAATCTGACATAGAACGGATTAGGATTGTTTATCGTTTCACATAGATAGATGAGGCCGTCGTGCATAAACACCGAGTCTGTATCCATCACATAGCTGATAGTAGCAGGCAAGTCATTATCAATTAGCGTGACATCCAGCTGATTGTTTACACCTATCGTATCAAAAGTACCATAGGTTTGCAAATTGAATACCATATGGTCAGGACTCTCAGGAAATGTATCATCGTGCAGCGTGATCATAAAAGCCGCTGAATCCTGTAAAGCACTAAAGTGCACTACCGTCTGGCTAACGACATCTGCACGCCATGCTCTGGATGGGCCACTGATATGGGCGATTATCACCGAGTCATCTGTAAGCGGAGCGATATTGGTTTTGACGTAGCCTGCCACCACTGTTGCATTGGCTTCAGTGACCGTATTGGTAGTAAAAGTAAAGTTGTAGGTAGGCGCCTGCGCTGCACTCCTGAGTGTCAGGATGATCAATGTACATAGGATCGCGGATATTCGTTTCAAATTCATCGTGAAGGCTAATTTACACATTCATTACATTATAGACTACTAAAAATGCAGTTAAGTTGCCTGAAATCTAAGGAATACATGGATAAAGATTGGATTTTTTCAATTAGGTTTGGTCTATGAGCGAGGGGACCAATCCCATATGGAATTTCGAGTTTGAGAAGGACAAGCCCCTGCAGGCAGGAAGTTTGCTTCTTTCCGAGCCGTTTATGTGGGATGAGAACTTCCGCAGGACAGTGATCCTTATATGCCGCCACCATAGTGTGGAAGGCACTTCCGGGGTCATTCTTAATAAACCGGTCCAGCTTGAGCTCGAGGACCTGTTGGAGAATTTCCCCAAGGGTTTTGGCGGCAAACTATTCCTCGGAGGGCCTGTCGGCACTGATATGATACAAATGGTACATACCATGGGCCATTTGCTTACAGACAGCCAAAAGCTCGCCGAAGGCATATACTGGGGTGGTAATTTCGACCAGCTCAAAAAGCTCATTCGCCAGGGTGAGATCACCAGTAATCATGTACGCTTTTATATTGGCTATTCCGGCTGGGATGCTAAGCAACTGAAAGATGAGATCAAAGAAAATTCATGGATCATCACGCAGGCAAAGCATGAATATATTTTTAATGACGACCCCGACGGCATCTGGCGCAAGGCAATGGCCGACCAAGGTGGGATATACCAGACCATGGCCTCCTATCCCGAAAACCCCAATCTAAACTAACTTCACATCCATGCTGTTTCGCAAGTTGCGCTCTATCCTAACCATTCTTTTCCTCATATGCAGTACGCATATTTTTGCCATCAGCTTGTCAGATTCATCCCGCATCAGCCTGCTGACCTGTTCGCCCGGAGATGAATTGTATTCCTGCTTCGGCCATAGTGGCATCCGCGTCACTGATTACAGGCAGGGTTTTGATGTAGTATTCAACTACGGCACTTTTGATTTCGGTGCTCCTAATTTCTACCTGAACTTCCTCAAAGGCCACATGATCTATATGATCGGCGTGGACAACTATCAGGATTTCTACCATCAGTATATTGAGGAAAAGCGCAGCATCTATGAGCAGGAGATGCATCTCAATGAAGAGGATCGGGCCAAAGTATTTGATTTCCTCGTAAACAACGCTCGGCCAGAGAACCGCGACTATCGCTACGATTTCCTTTTCGACAATTGTGCTACCCGCATCAGCGATGTATTTGAGAAAAACCTCACGGGTGTTAAATTCGACTATAGCTCTTTCACCGACAAGAAATCCTTTCGCACCCTTATAAATGACTACTCCGAAAACCAGCCCTGGGAACAGTTTGGTATGGGGCTATTGATAGGATTGCCTGTGGACCGCACCGCTACTCCCAAAGAGGAAACTTTCCTGCCGGACTATCTGAGCAAGGCATTTGCGCATGCCACTATCTCCGGTCGGCCGCTATGTGGCCCGAGGGAGACGATCCTGGACATTACTACTCCACCGGCTCAAACACTGGATAAGAAGATCACGCCTAATATTGTTTTTGGCGTCTTGCTCATCATTATCTTACTTGTTACAGCGTTTCAATCTCAAAAAGGTAAGCACTTTTATTTTTTAGATTGTTTCCTGTTTTTCCTTGCCGGGATATTAGGCAGCTTATTCCTGATATTAGGCGGCTTCACAGAGCATACCACTACGCAGTGGAATCTTAATCTGCTATGGGCCCTGCCGACACATCTCGTGATGGCGTTCTTTGCCCCTTTCGTAAAAAATAAACCCTGGGTGAGAAACTACTTCCTTTTCACGGCGATTCTGGCAGTTATTATGATCGTAGGTTGGAAGTTATTGCCGCAGAAGTTCCTGTTGACAAACATCCTGATAGCTACTATTTTTGCCGTCAGGGCATTTAGCATCTACAGGGTTGGAAAGAAAAGCGCTTAATTACTTGCCCCAGGCCTCAGGGGCTTTGTACCATTTGACGAGCTCATCTTTATCTTCTGCCTTGGCGTAGTCATTTTCGATAGCCTTATCGAGCAGTGACTCATAGTTTGACAGCGTGAAAAACTTACAGTTGGCTTCTTCAAATGCCTTTACCGATTTCTCAAAGCCATAAGTGAATATAGCACCGAGCCCAAGGATATCAGCACCTGCAGCGCGCAATGCCTCAACTGCTTTTAGTGAACTGCCACCCGTCGAGATCAGGTCTTCTATGACGATCACCTTTTGTCCCTTGTCCAGTTTACCCTCTATCTGGTTTTCGAGGCCATGGCCTTTAGGTTTGTCGCGTACATATACGAAGGGCAGATTGAGCACATCCGCTACGAGCGCTCCATGCGGTATACCCGCAGTAGCTACGCCGGCTATGACCTCAGCATCTTTAAACTCCTCCGAGATGATCTCCGCAAATGCCGTTTTAATAAAAGTCCGCACCTTAGGATATGACAGCGTCTTGCGGTTGTCGCAGTAGATCGGGCTCTTGAGGCCGGAGGCCCAGGTGAAGGGCTGCTGCGGGCTGAGGACCACAGCTTTGATTTCAAGTAAGTATTCGGCAACTTCGCGGGCCACAACGTTATTGTAGATCATTGTCAGGATTTGTGCGCAAAACTATCAAATAGATGAATAAAATAAAGGTATATTTTAACGAACACCATTTGCTGATCACATCAGATGAGGCTATAGACCGCGCTCCGTATGGATGGATCATAGACACAGACGACGACGCCTTTGCCTTCCGCATGGAGCCCAGGGAGCTTTTTGATGAAAAGTACGATAAGAACATCCTGATCATCACCGCTCATGTCGAGGAAACACTCGAATCTATCTTCGACTACTCCAAAGCTGTCGTAGCTGCCGGCGGCATAGTGAAAAATGAAAGAGATGAAACACTGATCATTTTCCGCCGTGGCTACTGGGATATGGCCAAAGGCAAGGTCGAGAAAGGCGAAAAGATCATCAATGCCGCTCAGCGCGAAGTAGAAGAGGAGACTGGTGTCAAAATAGAATCGCTGAGCGAAGAAGTAGTGATCACCTATCACTGCTATCGCCTCAAAGGCAAGGACTGTATCAAAGAAACACATTGGTACCACATGCGCGCCCGCGACGGACAGGACGAACTGGCCCCTCAGGCGGAAGAAGATATCGAGCAGGCTCTCTGGGCCGATAAAGAAAAGATCCGTTCGCTCAAAGGCAAATTCTATCCTCTGATCTGGGCATTACTGGTGCAGGAAGCAGGAATATAAAGGTTACCGCATCTGATTCATAGCCTCCTCACTTGACCTCACGGGCAGCCCGCAGGTCTTATCCTTGCACACATATATCCTTGTGTCGTTTGATTTTGTTTTGTCTGCCAGCAGTGGCAGTTTGCTCTCCCCCAGAGTGCCAAGTATGATCACATTGGGCAGGTATGATTTTGCTATCTCTTTTCTAAGCTCAAGTGAATTTGCGCCGGCTATGGCCACCTCATATGGCTCATCGATGAAGCTGTCCATCAGCATCGCCCAATTCGCATAAAACGCCGTATGCGTCAGCGCATTTTCTTTCAGGTTCATCATCTGCTGCCGCGAGATATGGAGGTAGTGAGCGCTATCATATAGATGCCCCAGCAGAAACAAGCTCTTTGCCATACTGGAGTTAGACGAAGGGATCACATTGTCTGTGGTTTCAGTTTTGCGCGCTATCAGCGGGTCGTCGTTGATAGAGGTATAAAAAAACACCCCACGCTCGCCTGAATAAAAGTGCTGTATAGCATGATCTGCCAGATGCTTTGCTTCATCCAGCCATTGCTCGTCAAAGGTGGCCTGGTATAGTGCGATGAATGCCTCGATGGTGAAAGAGTAATCATCCAGGAATCCGCTGATAGAGGACTTACCCCATTTAAAAGTGCGATTGATACTGTGATCTGCCTGCAGGCAATTCTTTTTGATAAAGTGTGCATTCGCTAAAGCCGTTTCCAAAAAACGCTCTTCACCAAAAGCATTATAGGCATCTATGAGCCCTTTTAGCATCAATGCATTCCACGAGGTAAGTATCTTATCATCCAGCCCAGGCCTGATACGCTTGCTACGCACCTCCATCAGCTTTTCTCCCCATTGCTTTAATTCATCTGCATTGCTTGTCCGCGATCCGTGGTCCGTGGTCTGTCGTCTTAAATTTATCCATCCATGCTCAAAGTTGCCCTCCTTCGTCACATCATAATATTCGCAAAAAGCCTCAAAGTCATGACCTAAAATATCATTAAGCTCATTATAGGTCCATACATAAAATTTGCCTTCCACGCCCTCAGAGTCTGCATCCAGCGCGGAGTAGAAGCCACCACTTACGTCGGTCATTTCCCGCCCGACATAGGCCAGCGTGTCAAAGACCACTTGTTTATATGATTCATTTTTTGTGATCTGGTAAGCTGCAGAATAGAGGGATACGAGCTGCGCATTATCATAAAGCATTTTCTCGAAGTGCGGTATAGTCCACGAGTCATCCACAGAGTATCTGGCGAATCCGCCGCCTACATGATCGTATATCCCGCCATCCATCATATTGTCGAGCGTCACCGTCACCGCTCTCAGGGCCATTTCATTTTTCGTGTAGTGATAGTTTTGCAGCAGGTATTGCATCGTCACCGGCATGGGAAATTTCGGTGCTCCTGTGCGGCCACCTTTTTCATAGTCCCATGCCCGGTCTATTTTATCAAACATAGCCACCCTGTCACCTGCCTGGAATGTAGTATCCCTTATCAAGGGGATAGTATCCAGCACCTTGATGCCGTGTGTGATCTCTGTGGCACGCTGCATTACCTCATCACGATTGCGCGTGAAGTAATCCGTCATATACAGCAAAACCTGCTTCCAGTCCTCCTTGCGGAAATAAGTGCCGGCATAGATAGGCCTGCCATCGGGCAGGCAGATAGCATTTAGCGGCCAGCCGCCGTGGCCGGTGATGATCTGTACCGCATCCATGTAGATCTGGTCCACATCCGGGCGCTCCTCGCGATCGACCTTGATCGACACATAATGGTCATTCATGATGCGCGCCACCATTTCATCCTCAAAACTCTCATGCTCCATCACATGGCACCAGTGGCAGGCCGAGTAGCCGATGCTGACCAGTACCAGTTTATCTTCCTTTTTTGCCTTGTCCCAGGCCTTAGTGCTCCACGCCATCCAGTTGACAGGATTGTGCGCATGTTGCAGCAGATAGGGGCTGGTCTCCTGGGTGAGGTCGTTGGTATGTGTGTGTGGTGTCATATGGATATTTAGCTGAGGCTTGCCTCCGGCAAAAATACAATAGCATAAGCAAAGCCCTATATTTAAATCGTTACCTAATATTAAGTAGATATTCCGGTCGTATAATATGCTATATGAATATGACACTTAGGTAGTAGGTTCTTCCCTCTCCTTCGGAGAGGGAAGATGCCGAAGGCAGATGGGTGAGGTCTCTTATTTGTATTTCCCCCCAAAAACCATCATTTTGCACCAGTGAAAATATCCGCATCCATCTACTCACAGCGCGAGAAACCGCTCAAAGACATTGTCAGACAACTTAGTGGTCATGGTGTGGATATGCTACATATTGATTGCCCGAATGATGATTACAAAAATGTATTTGATGATATAAGGGCAATAAGAAAAATCACAAAGGTGCCATTGGACCTTCACCTTATTTCGGAACATCCTTGGTTCTTTCAGGGCCTTATCAAGGATTGCAGGATAGAATATGTTTCCTTTCAATATGAGGACATGGGGATCGTTCCTGACGTACCACAGATAAAAGGCACAAAATTCGGCCTCGCCATCAAATCCGAAACATCACTGGATATCCTGGAGCAAGCCACAGACTATGATTATGTCATGCTCATGTGTACTACTCCCGGCATGAGCGGCGGCAGCTTCCAGAAAGAAAACTTCAAACGCATCGTAGAGATCAGGCATCGCTACCCCAACCTCAAAATCCAAATAGACGGCGGTGTCAATGATGAGGTCGGCTATATACTTCGATTGCTGGGAGTGGATTCTATTGTATCAGGCTCATTCCTGATGAACCATTACAGTATCGGTTCCGGTATGCTCAGTTTTTACAAAGCTCCATCTGGCGGCAGTTATAGCGTCAGCGACTTCATGGTGCCTATTTCCTATTTGCCCGTGCTTGATGAGAACAATCTGAGCTTCGAAAATGTCCTGCAAACTATAGAGAAGTACAAACAAGGTTTCGTCCTGATCGTCGATCAAAGCAATAAGCTCAAAGGAGTCATCAGCAATGCAGACATTAGGCGTGGCCTCATCAGCCAGATGAGCAAGCTGGACAAGATCGACATCCTGCAAATGATTAACCCAAACCCCATCAGCATTAGCGACTCAGCTGATCTCGGCCAGATGTTGACTTTGATCAACGAACTAAATTTCATTATACTATTTTTGCCCGTCGTAGATAAAGAAGGCACACTGAAAGGCGCCGTCCTATTAAATAACCTAACCAGAGGATAAATAACCGGATCAAATCGCACATTGCCGAAATCCGAAATCCCACATCTGAAATCAAATGATCATACACTTAAATACATCAATCGCTAAAGACAAAGCAGAAGAACTGGGCAGGAAATATGAATCCATTGTTTTTCATAATGGCAAACAATATGTCCTCGTCACTTCGTCTAAAGTCAAAGGAGCCGACGCTGCATTGAGAGAAGTCGCAGAGGCGACCTTTGTCACTGACTCCGATATACAGCTCGCCAGCAAGCAATATATGCCGGATACGCGCTCCATCGATCTCGGTCCAGTGACCATAGGCGGCGCTAGTCAAAACACCATAGTTATCACAGGTCCCTGCTCTGTAGAGAGTGAGGAGCAGATAGAGCAGGCGGCTGCTTTGTGCATCGAGCTGGGAGTCAAAGTGCTTCGGGCTGGCGCTTACAAGCCACGCACATCACCCTACACTTTCCAGGGCTTAGGCTTGGAAGGCTTGAAACTGCTGGACAAAATGCGTACGAAGCACGGCCTCAAAATAATAACCGAAGTGCGCGATAGCACGCATATAGATGAGGTCATAGAGTATGCAGACATCGTGCAGATCGGCGCCAAAGCGATGTACGATCAGGGTATCCTGCGCAAATGCGGCAAGTCCAATAGGTCGATACTGATCAAGCGCGGTTTCGGTTCTACATTGCAGGAATTTGTTCAGGCTGCCGAGTTTGTCCTCAGCAGCGGCAACTCGAACGTCATGCTCTGCGAGCGCGGTATCCGGACCTTTGAGACCAAGACGCGATTTACATTGGACCTTTGCGGTGTGGCCTGGCTGAAACAATACACTAATCTCCCCGTCATCCTCGATCCCAGCCATGCTATTGGTTATGCTTATGGTGTAGCAGACCTCTCCAGGGCTTGCGTGGCTATGGGCATTGACGGTCTTCTCATAGAGACGCACCCCAATCCTAAGGTCGCAAAATCCGATGCCGAACAGCAACTGGACTTCGAACAGTTCAGGGCTCTGTACAAAAGCATGGGGGCTGTGGCGAGTGCCGTGGGAAGGAAGATCGTCTGATCTATTTCGACAATTCCTGCATTCTTTTCAATCTTTCAGTTTCTGTGTACGGATCATCTTTGAGCGTCTCATATGCTTTCGCGAAATAAGGCTTTGCCTCTTCTTTCTTCTTTAGCTCATACAGGCATTCCGCTATTTCCTCAAAAACAAATCCGTCTTTTCCTTTGTTTTCAGCTTCCAGTTCACGCTGCATCTTCAGTGCTTCGTCTACTTTGCCCATAGCCCTGAGCGTACGTGCCACTGCCCATTTAGCGATAGCGGCCTGTGCTTCACGCCCCATTGCTACCTGCCAGTCCCATCCTTTTTTCAGGATATCCAGCGCCGTTTTAAAATCCTTCTTGGCGAAATAGTCCCAGCCGAGATTATTGTACAGAGAACCCAACCAGTTTTTGGCTCTTTCCTGTGAAGATGATTCTGCTTTTTGCATGGCTTTTTTATTCCATTCTATCGCCTCGTTTGGTTTCGATACGATGGCTAGCATATGCATAGTGTCCACTGTGTGGAAGTCATGCCCTACTTCATCCGACATAGCCAGAGCCTTTTCAAACTCTTTGCGGGCGCTTTCTTTATCTCCCGATGAGTTATAGATCCGTCCCTGCTCGAGGTGAAAGCGGAGGTGCTCCAATCCATTTTTTTCATCCAGGGCCGGTTTTATTTCATCCAGTATATTCTGTGATTCTGTGAAAAGCCTCCTCAGGCTATAGGTCCGTGCTATCTGCGTGAGCAGCTGCAAATGATACGACATATCCGTGCGGGTATCGTTTGTATCCATTATTTCCCTGAATTTCTGCTCCGTAGCAGCCGGGTCTGAATAGTCCCATAGCTTGTCAAATGGCGGTAATTGCTCCATGTCGATTATTGCTTTTATAATTATCGTTTTTCTTGCGTTCTTTGGCCCACCAAATATAGACAACAGAGTATGGATGACAAATACCTGCAAAGGGGCGTTTCTGCGAGCAAAGAAGAAGTGCATGCAGCAGTGAAGGATCTCTATCACGGCCTCTACCCAAAGGCTTTCTGCAAGATATACCCTGACTATATGGGCAGCGATGAGGCCTGGTGCAATGTGATGAGCGCTGACGGCTCGGGTACTAAATCTATCCTCGCCTATCTCTACTGGCGGGAAACAGGCGATATCTCCGTCTGGCGCGGCATAGCGCAGGATGCGATCGTGATGAATCTCGACGACTTGCTCTGCGTAGGCGCTACCGATAAATTTCTCCTGACGTCAGTCATCAACCGCAATAAGAAATATATCCCCGGAGAGGTCATCGCCGAGCTCATCAGTGGTACACAGGAGTTCATAGAAAGCATGTATGCTGCGGGTGTGCATATCAACCTGATGGGAGGAGAGACCGCAGATCTGGGAGACATAGTCCGCACCGTCACTGTAGATGCAGCCATGACTGTACGGATGAAAAGGTCCGATCTCGTCCTAACCCAGAATATAAAACCCGGTCAGGTCATAGTCGGGTTAGCTTCTTATGGCAAAGCCGCTTACGAAAGCGAATACAACTCCGGTATTTCAAGTAATGGCCTCACTTCCGCCCGCCATGATGTCTTGTCCAAATACTATGCAGAGAAATATCCTGAAACATATGAGCAGAGTATAGAAGAGAGTCTGGTATACAGCGGGTCTAAAAAAGTGACTGATACGCTCACGGGGACTCCGCTGAATGTAGGTCAGGCGCTCTTATCGCCTACACGCACATATGCCCCAGTTATACAAAAGCTTCTAAGGGAAATACCTGATGGTGTAAAAGGCATTATCAACTGCACAGGCGGCGCACATACCAAGGTGTTACATTATATCGAAGGTCTGAGGATCGTAAAGGATAACCTCCTGCCTATAGCACCTATATTTGACTTGATACAATCTGAATCCGGCACCGGCTGGAAAGAAATGTACAAAGTGCTCAACTGCGGCACACGTCTGGAGGTATATGTAGATGAAGATGATGCTGCGACAGTCCTGAATATTGCCGAGTCCTTTGCTATAAATGCGGAGGTCATAGGCCATGTAGAAGCATCTGGTATCAATGAGGTAGTGTTGAAGTCAGCTCAGGGCAGTTTTGTTTATCATTAAGGGTTTTTGCCTTTTGGCCTAATGCCGGGCGGCTTTATCATCCATCTAAACGAACTTATTATGCGGTGGCAGTATATCCTTGTTTTTGTCGGCGCTTTTATCTGCGATATAGTGCCTTTCCCGTTTCCTCCGGCGTTTACGGTTATGATATTGCTTCAGGTCTATTTCAAGTTGAACATTTGGGAGGTAATAGGACTTGGGGTCGCCGGTTCAGTTTTGGGGAGATTCCTGCTGACTTTATATATCCCGTATCTCTCGGCCAAAGTATTTAACCCCCGGAAGAATGAGGATGTACAGTTTCTCGGAAAGAAACTAAAAGAGGGTACCTGGAAAAGCCAGTTGGTTGTTCTTGCCTATTCATTGCTTCCGTTGCCGACCACTCCACTTTTTGTAGCAACTGGCATGGCTAAACTCAGTCCCTGGTATATTATACCCGCTTTCCTAGTGGGCAAATTTACCAGTGATACCGTAGCCGTGTTTACCGGCGACTATGCCACAAAGGACATTTCGGAGATCATGCACGGCATAATGTCGTGGAAATCAATAGCCGGATTGGTAGGAGGAGGACTCTTGCTGGCGGCCTTGCTTTTCATAGACTGGCGCACACTGATCCAAAAGAAGAAGTTTACCCTAAGATTTCAGATATGGAAGTAGATGATCGGTAGTTGTCAGAACTGGCCGTTCACGCGAATCAGCAGGTTGAAAGGTTTTTTCTGCCAGGTATCATATAGCAGGTATCCACCACCACTTCCTTTGAATGTTCCATTATCATGCAGTTTGAATGAGAACATTTGGACGATATGTCCTTTAGCATCCGCCCCATCTATTTCGGTATCTGTATCATAGCAGGTGACGCAAAGTTGCTGAGCAGTGTCGAGTTGTTCAAGATCGCTTTGGAGTAATGGTACTTTACCTAGTTGCTTATTATTCTGCACGAGGTAGAGTGGCGGCATACTCTTATTGGTGGTATAAAAGTATATATGGAATGGATTCGTGTTTTTCTTGGAGCAACTGCTGAGCATCGCCAGTACAGTCAATATTGATGCCCATAGGAGAACACTTATGATGGTGCGTATATTCATTACCTTCTTTTCTATTGTTTACGGGAAAGGGGAACTAAATGTTGTCCCTATTTAGACGGATTTATCAACACAACATGACCGCTGTACCGAACAATAAAAGTTAAAAGGATCAGGCCTGTTTTTTGCTACTTGACATACCCATAAGACGCTGGGCATGTGATATTTGTATGTTCTCCCTGTCAAAACGCTCTTTGAGCATTTTCAGCAGGTCACACTTCATTTCAAAGGCAGTGTCATTGTTTTTGGCCCAGACATATGCCCGGCACCGTACACCTGTATCCTCCAGGGCGACGACTTTGGCCACAATAGGGGGAATGCCCTCGCGAATTCTGGCCTCTGTCCTTCCATCCAGAAAGTCCGGATGGTTTTGCGCTTCTTCCTTCATAATATTGAGGGCTTTCTCTATATCTGTTTCGTAGACCAGCAGCACCTCCAGGTTAAACATAACCCTGGGGTCTTTGATCGTACTATTGAGGATAGCTTCACGACTGATCACGGAGTTAGGTATGACTATGCGCCTGTTCTCTATGCTTTTGATCACTGTGTGGCGTATAGTGATATCCTCAACCACTCCCAGTTGATTGCTGGTCAGTAGTTTGATATAATCTCCCACACTGAATGGTTTGAAAATGACAATAAACACACCACTGATAATATTTGAAAATGCCTCCTGCGACGCAAAACCGATCACTGCTGCGGCTATGCCAGCGCCTGCAAACATGGTCTTGCTCAGGGAGTGAAGCGCCGGCACGCGATAGAATATGAATATCGTAGCAGCGATAAAAACCAGGAAGCTCACCGCATTTTGCAAAAAGGAATAATTGGTCGGATCAAAATGCATGATATGCGCAGACTTGCGGATATACCTGCGGATGATCAGGCTCAGTAGCTTGGCGATGGCATACGAAATAATAATGATGATGACGGGCTCAATAAAACCCTCGAACTTCATCCAGTTTTGTCTAAACATATGATCAATGATAGTTTTGTGCAGCAAAGAAAGCTTTATGTTTCTTTAATGTCTAATAGCAAAATAAATTATGTTATAATTTCATATATTCTTAAATTGTTTAGTATATATGATTAATGTCCCCGTTGCTGAGATAAATCAATTGATCGAATTGATTTATATGTCAATTTAACAAAATTCTTTTGTTAAATAATCGGTAGGGGTGACAATTTTTAACGTGATATGTTACTTTTGAAATATTAGTTTAACCAAATTTTAAAAAAAAGCAATGAAAAAAGTAAT
Organism: Bacteroidota bacterium; assembly: GCA_025963485.1. Lineage (GTDB taxonomy): Bacteria > Bacteroidota > Bacteroidia > Chitinophagales > LD1 > UBA1941. The sequence goes on from JAOQAO010000030.1 coordinate 19,503, forward strand.
GTTATTCTTCGCTGTAGTCGTACTGGCTCTCGGAGTAAACGCTCAAGGCGAAAAGAAAGAAGCAGCACCAGCTAAGAAAGAAGCAGCTCCTGCTAAGAAAGACGACAAGAAGGCAGCCGCTAAGAAAGACGAAAAGGCTCCAGCTAAGAAAGAAGACAAAAAAGAAGCTCCTAAGAAGTAATTCTTGAGATATTCGATAGGAAAGCATGGCCCGCAAGGTCATGCTTTTTTATTTTGTGGAAGTCCGTTTAATATCTGTTCAAAAGGCCTTAGCTTCGCGGCTCAATCATTGCGCATGCAGAGTTTTATCACCCGTCCTATCCTGGATCAAACTATCAGCTGGGAGCAATATTATGCGCTGGTAAGGCAATATGTAGAAACGGATGACAAACCTGAGCTATATCGCAATGAGAAAATGCTTCGTTACACCGGAGAAAACCTTAAGCGTATGGACCATATGCTGGCCAATATCAATATTGAGTCAAAACTTTACAATCAGCTCAGTGCTGTCAGTACTCCATGGATATGGGTGGTGCTCGCCGAGCCCTGGTGTGGTGACGTATCTCAGGAGATATCGGTCCTGTACACGTTCTCGACCTGTAGTGAGAAAATAGACCTCCGGATCCTGCAGAGCGATTCACATCCTGAGGTGCTCGACCATTATACCACCGGCAGCAGCAGGTCGATACCCAAGCTGGTCTGCCTTCGCGCAGATACGCTGGAGGAGGTAGGTACCTGGGGGCCACGCCCGGCTGTACTCCAGCAGATAGTATTGGAGAATAAAGACCGGGCCGATATATCCTTTGGCGCCAAGGTGCGCATGATACATGAGTGGTATGGACAGGATATGACCCGCGCCATTCAGGAGGAATTCATAGATTTGATCAAAATCTGGAATAGCTGATCGATGGGCCTCATCCGTGTTTTGATATGTATCCTTTTTCCGCCACTTGCCGTAGTCGACAAGGGCTGCGGCTCATTCCTGATCGTATTCCTCCTTACTATTTGCGGCTGGGTGCCGGGAGTCATAGGAGCTTTAGTCATTTGCAATAAACAAGAAAATTAAACCATGTCTGCTATCACCAAACAATCAGAAATAAGATTCAAAATAGGCCTCGATGACAAAAATGTCCCTATCGACATCAAGTGGCAGGCCACTGATACCAAAAACCAGGAGCTCCGCGACTGCAAATCCATCATGGTCTCCATCTGGGACGCCGCAGCCCGCGAAACGCTCAAGATAGACCTCTGGACCAATGAAATGACCACAGATGAGATGCACTCACATTTCTTCCAGACACTATTGTCACTCGCAGACTCTTACCACAGAGCCACCAAAAACCCATACGTAAAAGAAGAAGTAAAAGCCTTCGCCGAACAACTGGCAAAGAAAACAGCCGAGTGGGAAAACAGTAAAAGCTAGAGGATAGTCAGTAATAACGATGACTAGTTTTCACTCAGAAGGTTCTTCCCTCGCCCCTTCAGGGAGAGGGAAGATGCCGAAGGCAGATGGGTGAGGGCTGTCTGGCGTCAGCGAGCCAGCAGCAAAAGAAGGCGACATTTAGATGTTGTGCGAGATTATTTCGGCGCTATTGAAATCACAAATCACAAATCAACAATCAAAAATCATAAATCGATCAAGTGCGCCGTATCGTTAAACTTCTCGATCTCAAACGTCCCATGTGAGAGCAGATTGACTTTATACAAACTAAGATTGACGTGAGGAAACTCCTCCATGTCTTTCAGCGGAGTCTCTGTGAGCGTACACATCATACTGCGTATAGCTCGTCCGTGCATGGATATAAGTATGTTTTTATGCGGAGTAGCCAGCAGCTGCCGGATAAACCGCTTCTGCCTGTCCTGAAGTTCCCTGGGGCTTTCGCCGCCGATTGGTTTGGCGTCATCATTACCGGCCTTCCACTGATCGGTGAGGTGTTTGAATGTATCACTATTCTCCATCACCATAGCGGTACCCTCCATCTCACCCCAGCTGATCTCATCGAGCTCAGCCATCGGCTCAAACGTCCGCCCCAGATCGCGAAACGGGTAAATCGTTTCCTGTGCCCTGAGTAGTGTAGAGGTGTAAATATGGTCAAAGGGAACATCCTTGTACGCGTCAAAGAAGGCACGAGCCTGGCGTCGCCCCAGCTCATTGAGTGGAAGGTTGACACCTTTCCCCTGGTCGATTCCTTTGAGGTTGTGGTCGGTCTGCCCGTGACGGATGAAGTATAGTTCTTTTTGGATCACTTTGAAAGTATTGTAATACTACTACTTTCGTGTGAAGATATAATTTTACTTGAGTCTCCCCGAACCCGGAATCTTATTGCGCTAACATAAAATGGGCGACCTTAACCCGGACGGTTCTTGCCTCTCCATAAGTATGGAGAGGGAAGGTGCCGAAGGCAGATGGGCGAGGCGACTCGCTCGCTTTAGGTTCCTGATTCCGGCGACTCTGATAATTTTAGATAAGCATTAAAAGCCTTGGCACTAAAAGACACATCCGCTCTATATCAAAAAGCGCACGCTGAAAGTCTTGCTATTGCATTCTTTCGATTGCCAGGTACTAAAAAAACAAGCCACATCACCGGAGCAGCCGCGCGAGGCATCAAAGCGGAGCAAAAAGCATTTGTTTTTGCACCTTTTGATAGTAGACTCAAACCATACTATATTTTGCCTGAAGGCAAAGTTGACGTCATCAAAACCGTCGCAAGTCCTAAAGCCAAAAGCACTTCAAAACAGGCGTTCAGCGGCTATGTCAAAGCAATCGTCAAAGCCATAAAGGCAGGCCACTATCAGAAGGTAGTGGCAGCAAGAATCCTTGCAGCAGATAAGCCAGCCGATTTTAGCCCGGCAGATTTTTTTGATAAACTATGTGCTGCATATCCGCAAGCATTCGTTTCACTTACCAGTATTCCAGGAGTCGGCCTGTGGATCGGTGCCACGCCGGAGGTGTTGGCTTCGCAAAATTCGTCCACGTTGACCACTTATGCACTCGCGGGCACTAAGGCTATCGAAGATAGCAGCGGATGGGGCGAAAAAGAAAAAGAAGAGCAACGCATCGTAACAGACTTCATCAGGCAAAAGCTGGAAAAGATCACGGATGACATACAGGCCAAAGGGCCCATCATCAGGGAAGCAGGCCTGCTCAAGCACCTCCTCACAGTATTTACGCTTCGCTCAAAAGAACCAAGCCTGTGGCAAAAAGTCGTTAAGGCGCTTCATCCTACGCCTGCTGTTGCCGGTATGCCAAAGGCAAAATCGGTCAAATTCATCCATGAGCAGGAATCATTTGACCGACGGTTTTATGCAGGCTATCTTGGTCCCGTGAATTGGTCAGGCAAAACAGCCATCTTCGTAAACCTCCGCTGCATGGAGGTTACCGATAAGCAAATAATTTTTTATGCAGGCTGCGGCATCACCGCAGACTCCGACCAGCAAAAAGAATGGCTTGAAAGCGAAAGGAAGATCGATGTCCTGCGGCAACTCATCTAAATACTAACTACTTAATACTAACTACTTAATACTTAATACCATTTTGACTACCGATAAAAAGAACATACAAGCCCTCGTCGAGGCCTGCCGCATCAGGGACATCAGGCAGGTGGTCTTTTCGCCCGGTTCACGCTCAGCACCGCTTGTGATCGCTTTCTCACAGGTGAAGGAGGAGATCCAATGCCTCGTCATACCCGATGAGCGCGTAGCAGGTTTTTTTGCTTTAGGCATCGCACAGCAGCAACGAACTCCTGTGGCCATCGTATGCACATCCGGCACAGCCGTTCTCAACTTTGCTCCGGCTATTTGCGAAGCCTACTATCAGCAGATACCACTACTCGTACTGACCGCAGACAGGCCTGCTGAATATATTGGAATAGGAGAGAACCAAGCCATCAATCAGACCGATATTTATCACAACTATATCAAAGCAAGCTACACGCTGCCTGAAGACGCGCACGAAGCAGCCAATATCACAGCCAAAGCCATTTCGGAAACCGTCACTAATACTCTCGGTCCGGTGCACATCAATATACCTCTCCGCGAGCCGCTTTACAATAGGATTGATGAACGCCTGAATGAATTAGTGGTTCCAGCTGTATCTATCGCCAAAAGTATCGCACAGCCTGTTACTGTTTCCTCCAGGACTATGCTCATATGTGGTATGGGAGAGAAGGATGACAAGCTCTACGAGGTAATAAGGAAACTGGCTAATACCAATGGTCTCGCCATCATCACGGAGCCGCTGGCAAATCTCTCCGGGCTCGATACGATCACAAATGTCGATGCGGCTATTGCTTCGCTAAAGACGGATGACTATGCGGCATATGCCCCCGACACCATCATTACTATCGGCAAGCAGATCGTGTCAAAAAGGATCAGGCAGTTCCTTCGCAAGGTACAACCGGAAAGCCATTATCACTTATCTGATGATAGAGGCGAATGGAACGGCCTTGGAGCGAAGAGCTACAAACATATCTCTTGCGATGCCACAGCGACCTTAACCGCTTTGGCGGAGAACAGGTCTACTGATGTCGCTTTCAGGTCTAAATGGATAGCCCTGCACAATGAGGCCGTCAAGAAAACTGCCACCTATGGTGCAAAAATACCTTTTAGTGATTGGCATGTATTTCAAACCCTGATAGCCAGCTATCCCAAAGATGCTTGCATTCAGTATGGCAATTCATCGCCCATCCGTTATGCGGGATTTTTCAAACACCAATCGCATAATGCCATCAATGCAAACCGCGGTACCAGTGGCATAGACGGCTGTGTGAGCACAGCTGCCGGAGCTGCTTTCCAGACGGGAAAGCTCACTATTTGCGTAGTGGGAGATGTCAGTTTCCTTTATGATTCCAACGCCCTTTGGAATAACTATCTCTCGCCCCATCTCCGTATTATAGTCATCAATAATGGCGGCGGCAATATATTCCGGCTCATAGAAGGGCCCAATCAGGTGGAGGGTTTTGACAAATACTTCGAAACCAGGCATAATCACAGCGCAGAATATTTGGCGCAGATGTATCAGATACCTTATTATTTTTGCGACCGCGCCGACGATCTGGATTTTGTACTGGGGCAGTTCTACAAGCCTCAAAAAGGCAGGCCTGCCATACTCGAGATCAGGACAGACGGCGCTATCAGCGAAAAAGCCTACAAAGATTACTTTCGCTTTCTAAGTGAAGCTCAATAACTCGAAACAGCATTTGTCTTAATACTAAATACTAACTACTAAATACTCGCCCACATGGCAAAGAGAGACTGGAAAACCATCAAACAATACGAAGAGATCAAATTTGACTTCTTCGAAGGAATAGCAAAGATCACGATCAACCGCCCGCGCTACCGCAATGCCTTCACCCCACTCACCGTGAAGGAAATGATCGACGCGATGAATACCTGCCGCGATAGCCTGGACATAGAGATAGTGGTGCTCACAGGCGAAGGCGATATGGCCTTCTGCTCTGGCGGCGACCAGAACGTACGCGGCAATGGCGGCTATATAGGCAAAGACCTCGTACCGCGCCTCAACGTACTCGACCTGCAAAAACAAATACGCTCGATCCCGAAAGCCGTGATCGCCATGGTCAATGGCTTCGCCATCGGTGGCGGGCATGTGCTGCATGTAGTATGCGATCTCTCTATTGCATCAGAGAATGCCATCTTTGGACAGACAGGACCGCGTGTGGGTTCATTTGATGGTGGCTTTGGCGCTTCTTACCTCGCTCGTTGCGTGGGACAGAAGAAAGCCCGTGAGATATGGTTCCTCTGCGATCAGTACAGTGCACAAGATGCCCTCGATATGGGCCTGGTCAATAAAGTAGTACCGTTAGAAGTCCTCGAAGACACCACCGTAGAATGGTGCAAAAAGATACAGGAGAAATCGCCGCTCTCTATCCGTATGCTGAAGTCTTCTTTCAATGCCGAGCTCGACGGCCAGGCAGGTATACAGGAACTAGCAGGCAATGCCACACTGCTCTACTACCTCAGCGACGAAGCCAAAGAAGGCAAGAACGCCTATCTCGAAAAGCGCAAACCCGACTGGAGCAAGTTTCCTAAGTTCCCTTAAAACATATTATCTTTAGGATAAATCTTTATCCTATGAGATATTTACAACTTGTTTTGATTGCTCTCCTATTTCTAACATCCTGCAGGAAGTCGGATTATAGGAGCAATCCAATACGCAGTGTAATTTTGGGGCGTTACCATTATAACTACTCAGGTTATATAGGTATACCCCAGACATGTGATATAGTTGTTTCTATTCCGAGCAGTGATGACGGCAATAGCATATACATAGGAAACTGCGGAGGAGGAGGTGCTAATTGGCACACTTATGATAGTTCCTTTTCACAAAAAGGTACTGATAATCCAATGTCTCCCGTACCCCACGGATATTATCGTCATGATTCATTGATTATTTACTCTGATCAGTCTTTTACCCCACCCGGTTATAGTTCACCTCTATTTGTACTTGAAGGTATTGGAGTAAAGTTCTAATCGTCGTGAATTTCGTAGTTGATTTCATTTCATGATCTGGCATTTTTAACCTACCTTTATTGTCCTTTTCCCCCGAAAAATGAGGACAAACCAAGCCACATCCTACGCCATATACAACCCTGCACTTAATGTGCCGGGCCGGCCGGATTACTGGCAGACCATCAGGTACATATACCAGCATCTCGACTTCCATATATCAGAAGATGAAGCCTACGTCATCACAAATCTATTTATAGAGAAATGGGACGAATCCCAGGGCAAACTGGTCTACGAGGAGGAGCTCAAAAAGCATGTTTTTAGCGAATGCCGTAATCGCGTAGTGTTATTCCTGCCGGAGGCAAAGATACATCGCGTCGTAGACCTGATCTTCGCATATCTGCGCTCCATTGGCCAGTTCCTCTGATATCCTCAATCTTTAAAGATGGCTAAAGAGCGAGCCTTATATAGATGCTTGCGCGAAGACTGGCAGCTTATAGCTTGGATCCGAGGCGTACGCTTATTTCACAAATCCATTGCCGGATTCGTTGATCTCTATTTTTGACGTACCTTTTTTTGCATCAGTACATGCCTTTACAGACTTTTTATCATTCATGATGCAGACGACATCTCCAGACTTGACATAGATCGTATTATGGCTCACGCCACCTGCTTCCAGGTATTTTCCTGTGAAGAGATCTTTTTTAGGCCCCGCATATATCATCTGATTTTTTGTGCAGTCATTGACGAGCTGTATGGTTAGGTCTACGGGTGGCTCTACGGTCTTTGGCTTTACTGCTGTTGATTTCACTGGCTTTTTAGCCGCAGGCTTTTTTGTGGTTTGTGCAGATACGTGGAGCGTGAAGCAGCATACTGACACTATCATTAAATATCCTATGAATTTTTTCATAATTGCCATTCTATTGTATATTAATAATCCAGGTACTATCGTGATTGCACAGTAATCGTGCCATACCGACAAAAAAATAGCCCGGGACCCCTCCCGGACTACCTGCTACTTTATTATGAGTAGTGCTTGCCTATTTAATGAATCCGTTGCCACCCGGATTGATCTCCAGTTTGGAGACGCCTGGCTTCAGTATCGAGCACGCCTGAATGGTCTTAGGATCATTCATGATGCACACTACATCGCCTTCTTTCACGTAGAGCGTGTTATTGCTCATCCCGCCGATGGACTGGCTATGCCCATCGAAAACCTCTTTCTTAGACCCCGCGAAGATCGTGACATGCTTGCCGCAGTCGTTCTTCAGTTCTACGGTTATTTCTTTCGCTTGTATAGTGGCCGGGGCTTTAGCCTCAGCGAGTATAGACGGGTTTTCCATTCCGGCGTCAGCAGTGATCTGGGCTGAGACATTATTTCCTGCACAGAATATCGCTGCTGCGATCATACATTTTGCTATCCATTTCATATTTGCTGCTTTTAGTGACTACAAAGATAATGTGGAAAACATGTGGATAAATCCCCTTGTACACAGCGATTTTGTGACCTGTCACTTAAAATGGACAAGCGTAGAACCCCAGCCATAGCGCGGGTGATGGGTATTTTGGTAGGATTTTACCTGTGGATGTGACTTGAGTATTTTGTGTATTTCCTCTTTGAGCTTGCCTTTGCCGATGCCGTGTATCACGCGTAGTTCTACTTTGCCTTTCACCACAGCGGTGTCCAGTGCGGTCTCCAGCGCTTCGAGCTGGTATTCTATCGCGTATTTTTCGTCTTTCTTCCCGCTCTTGAACTTCGTACTATCGACATGCAGATCGATCTCTTCGCCAAACATAGACGTATTGCTTTTGCCGCCCTTCACGGGATCAGCAGCACCCATCATATAGCTCCGCAAAAGGCTTGTATCGATCTTTTTTGACATGATTACCGCAAAAATAATCATTAAACATTGAGAGAGGATTGAAAAAAATCATTCAGAAATTGGCGTATACATCAAAACACGCTCAATTGGTTCTTCCCTCTCCTTCGGAGAGGGAAGATGCCGAAGGCAGATGCCTGCCCTGTGGGGGTGAGGTTTCCTTTTACTCCACCGGAGTCGGCAGCTCCTCGATCTTATCGCTCTTATATTTCCAGTTGAAATAGAAAAAGGAAAGAATGATACCCGCTAAACCTATTGCACTTGCCCCGGTTATTAGAGATGCCATAAACGGCGACCACTGCATTTGTTGCTTCATCCCGAAGGTCTTAAACAGCAATACACTGATGCTCCCCAAATAGCCGAACGAATCAGCTATATAGATCAGGAAGCCAACATTAGCAGTGTATTTGAATGCAGCTATCAGCCGCTCAAAGAAAAGCGCATTGAAAGGAACATACGCCAGGTAAAGCCCTAGCCCCGCAAAGAGCATCCAGAAAAATACGGGGCTGTGATAGAAGCTCAGGTGAGGATGCGAGGCCATATAGTCAGTGCCGTAGTGCGCATAGAGAAAGGAAGAAACACCAGCAAATATAAAACCCACCGCTACCATAAAGTGATTCACGATAAAGGCCGTAAAATTATTCTTGATCACGATCATCAGCCCTATGGCAAAAAGTACGATCACAGATATGATGTTCTCCGTACTGGTAAACACATCCTTTACATTCTCAAAGCCATTCTCCTTCCAGATATTGGCAATGAAGAGATCACGCAGGTCACGCACGATAGAGAGTAGCGCATATGTAATGACCAGCGCCACCAGTCCCGGCAGGAATTTACCCAGCAGCGTCTTCCTGTCCTCTGCCGTCATTGGCTTGCGTACTGTGCGATTAGCTATATCATCAGCATCCGGCGGCGGCAGCTGCTCCAGCAGGAATACAAAGAATACCATCGGCAAGAAGAAGATCATACCCGTCGCAAAGGGCATCCAGTATTCATTCACATGGTAGTTCTTCATGAGGTTGTCGCCCACCTGCTTCACAAAACCTGATGAGAAAATAAAACTCACGCACATCATCGACCCGATGAACTCCGTACTCCGTCGACCCTCCACATATGCAAACACCAGCCCCCATATCATACCAAGCGGCAATCCATTGATAAACATAAACACCGCGCTATAAGGATATGGCGTGATGGCAAAAAAGAATAGCGAAACAGCAGCGATGCCCGTCAGTATCAGTATGCCCTTGCCCCGTCCATGCTCCTTCATCTCCGAGATGATCTTGATGCCGGTAAATTTGCTGATCATATATCCCAACCCCTGCGAGATAACCAGGATCACCTTGAAGTCCACATCCCCCACATGATACGTCGCCGCCGAGAATGGCTTGCGGAAAGCGTACATACATGAATACGTGCAGAAGCACACGATAGACGCATAAATGGTGAGCAAAACTTTATTGCTCTTGAGTTCCTTTTGGAAAAACCTTTGGCTGATGGTCATGCTTAGTTGAGTAGCGTGAGTATCTCGGACAGGTCATCGATGAGATGGGTGTATTTTTCTTTTTCGAGTTGGTCCCTGCGGTAGGCGCCCCAGGTCACACCGATCACATAGCCGCATTTAGCGCCCATTCCTTCCATCAGGTCAGAGGGAGTATCGCCTATCTTGGCTACTTCCCCGGCATCGGTCATGCCGTATTTCTCCATTGCCTTGAATATCATATCCGGGTACGGCCTGCCTCTCTCCACCTCATCACTGGTCACACTGTAGTCAAACAAATTCTTCGTCTTCCATCCCAGGCGGTCAAATATCGCATCCGCTATAGGACGGGAGAAGCCCGTGTCTATCACCACCTTGACGCCACGATTCTTCAGCTCCGTGAATATGTGCTCCACATTCGGCTTACCCTTCACATCAGGGTGCGTGCTGTAAAATTTGATCATATCCTGTAGGAAGTAGTTGTGTATCTCATCGGTCAGTGCCGTCCTCTCTTCCCCGGCTGGCACCTCAAATTTCTCATTCAGCATGGTCTCTATCGCCAGTGGCTTTGGATACCCCATCACTTTGTTTACTTCATCACGGGTCACATCATATCCTTTGCTCTTCATAGCGTCCATAAACGACTGGTGCACATTGTCGCTATCCTCCACCGTAGTCCCCGCCATGTCAAAAACAACCATTTTGGTCTGCATGCTCTTTATCTTTTAGTTGGTTAA
>JAOQAO010000078.1 GCA_025963485.1 Bacteroidota bacterium
TTTGCCGACAGGTCTATACAGAAGCACTATTCCAGCGCGCTGAACAAAGTGAAAGCCGGACTCCGGTCTACGCAAAAGGATCATGCGGATGAGATGACAGAGACGATAAAACTGCAACTGCCAGAAAGACTAATGCCCGACTTCGATTACCTCTCGCTGATACAAAATAGCATCACCTCCAAAATGATCGTTGAGATCGATTACAAGAATTCAAAAGAAGAGGTGAGTTGCCGGCAAGTGGAGCCGATCGGACTTATCTTTTATGCTTTCAGCTGGCATATGATAGCCTGGTGCCACCTGAGAGCTGACTATCGGGACTTTAAGGTTTCCCGTCTCACTAAATTAAAACCACTGAGCATTCCATTCAGGAAGGAAAAACATATCCCGCTTAGTGAGTTCATGCCGCAGCTTCCTGTGAGTTTTTAGGTTATTTAAAAAAAAGTAAAAGATTCCTGAACCGACTGCCATAGGGTTGTCAGTGGTCGGTATTTCCTTTGTGCCATTAAATAATCAAAAAACTAAAAGATCATGGAAATCATCCCAATGCTGCTCGAAGAAATCGAGCAAGAAGCACAAACCACCCGCAAGATGCTGGCACTCGTACCTGACGACAAATATAGCTGGAAGCCGCACGAGAAGAGCATGGCTATGGGCAATCTGGCCACACATATAGCTGAGCTGCCAGGATGGGTGAGTATCACACTGCATACCTCGGAGCTGGATTTTGCCGCCCAGCCCTATAAGCCGTCAGGTATTAATAATACCAAAGACCTGTTGGCTGATTTTGAAAAAACGCTGGCTACTGCAAAAGCGGACCTCTCTAAGACCGATGAAACCGAGCTAAAGAAAACATGGATCATGCGCAATGGCGAAACGATCTATACTACCAGGAGCAAGGTGGATGTGATCAGGATGGCATACTCTCAAACAGTACACCACCGTGCGCAGCTTGGGGTTTATCTCCGCCTGTTGAATATACCATTACCCGGAAGTTATGGACCTACCGCAGACAATCAGCATATGTGATAATTAAAAAGAAGGCCATTCATTCGAATGGCCTTCTCACTTAAACAATACGTATCATGAACCTATACATGAAGTAAGATGTAATCGGGTGAGCTTAGATTTATCATAGCATTCATTTTTAATAAACCTTGTGTCCGCTAAAAACGAAATTATCGCTGGTACTTGTATAAGCAGGGAAAGTGAGGGTGTTGGACCCTGCGGCCAAGAGCACTATCACTACTTTGACCTGGTCATTGATCGCAAGCTTGATATCTGCTCCGGCTGATTCGGTATTAAAATATACTCCGCTTGTGACTTCCTGTGTGAGGTCCCTTACATTATTTCCATTGACCTGCAGATAGAGATGCACAAATGCATTGCTGAATGCAGGACTTATCGTATTGCCCCAATAATAGTCGAAGTGATATACACCTGCTGAAGAAGCAGTAAAGATACCTGTAGTGGTATTGAACGCAGTGCCATTGTTGTAAGCCACATTAGCAAACTTTAAAGTGAATGGAGTGCCATTTGTCAAGGTGAAACCAACATTTTGTACTCCTGAGAATCCGACCTGAGGATTGCCCACAGTCGCATCCCAATGTGCCAGGCCCGCGGCATCTGAAGTCAGGACCGATCCCGCGGCTTGTGTGCCATCTGTGATCTTGACCGTTCCGTTTACTTCGAGATTGGCAGTTGGATTATTCTGGTTGATACCGACATTGCCACCGTCGAGTATGCTCAGTCTCTCAAAAAGCCCGGACTGAACGGCAGACGCATAGGTAAAGAATCCCATTCTGGAGGTCTGGGTACCATTACCGATCGTTTTAATGGCCCCTGTATAATAGACCCCGGTCCTGAACCATTCCGCAGTACTAACGTTGGTAGTCAATGTAGAAGGGTTTTCAAGCAAAAGCAGGGAATCGCCATTGATATGAGAGATATCCAGCCTGGAAGAAGGGATGGAAGTGCCAATACCAACGCAGGCATTATTTCCAAGTATCAGTGAGTTACTCTTTCCTGCTATTGCCCTCGCACCTATAGCAGTAGCGTTGCTGTATATAGAATCTCCCAGATCGGCATTTGCTCCAAGGAGGGTATTATTAGACCCTGTCGAGAGCGTAGATCCTGCAAAAGACCCCAGAGCTGTATTGCCTGATCCTGTAGTAACATATTTTCCTGTAAACGTACCTAGCAAGGTATTGTCATGGCTATTGACCTTCATGCCTGCCTGCACACCCATCAGCGTATTGTAGTAACCACTTACATTATTCTGACCTGCATAAGACCCTATGAAAGTATTGTCATTGCCTGTTACGTCTTTATTGCCGGCATAGTATCCGAGAAACGTGCAGGCAAGGCCGTTAGTATGTGAAGCACCAGTCTCTGTCCCTATAAATACACTGCTGTAACCTGTATTCTGATAACCTGCCCTGTACCCGATAGAAACTACAGCAGCGCCGGTATTATTCCTGCCCGCGTTAGCCCCTATTAGTACGCTGAAGGCATTCCCTGTCTGGCTATACCCTGCACTGTCTCCTATTATCACATTCTGGAAGTCTGTTGTAGAGGCGTTGGCTGCACGATATCCTATCACAACATTCTGACCGCCGGATGTGCTGCCACCTGAAGCATGTGATCCTATGAATACATTTTGCGAAGCCGTGTTGCTGGCACCTGCGGCGCTGCCAGCGTATATATTATTGTTACCGGTGATATTGGAAACACCGGAATTATGACCGAGCATCGTATTCTCAGAACCTGTGGTCATAGCCGCGCCCGCACTCTCGCCGATAAGCGTATTCCATACACCGGATGTCCCGAATGCTCCGGCTCCTGAGCCATAGGTCAGTGAGCCGCTGCTGACCGGTATATTACCGGCTATCACATTGTTGACTTTGATAATAAGTGGTCTCGCATCTGTAGTACCTATGAAATTGCTTCCCGTAGTTCCGGAGTTACCCGTGAGCGACCAGGCATTACTGCTGCCTGCAGGACCTGTCGGACCAGTGATACCTGTGCCCGTCGGTCCGGTAGGGCCTGCAGCACCATTCGTACCGTTCGTTCCATTGGACCCCGACGGGCCTGTCGGACCTGTGAGGCCATTCGTTCCATTAGATCCATTGGCTCCGGCCGGGCCGGTAGCACCTGTTGCACCACCACCTACGCCGGTAGCTCCTGTCGGACCTGTCGGTCCGGTAGCCCCTCCACCTGTGCCTGTAGCACCTGTCAGTCCTGCCTGTCCCTGCGGGCCGGTCGGTCCGGTAGCCCCGGTGGTTCCGTTGGTGCCGGTCGGCCCGGTAGCTCCTGCGGCGCCATTGGTACCGTTAGCACCATTAGTTCCGGCAGGACCAGTGGGTCCTGTAGCACCGCCGCCCACTCCTGAGGGGCCCGTGGGCCCGGTAGGGCCGGTCGATCCTCCACCTGAGCCGGTCGGACCTGTTGATCCTGTAGCACCATTTGCACCGGCAGGACCTGTCGGCCCTGTAGCTCCGGGTGAGCTGCCCGCTGCATTGGCATAAAAGGCATAGGGCACACTGAGCAACTGTGAACTCCCCATATCTATATAGTTGCTGCCACCCGTACCGTCAAATTCTACCTGAAGGTATTTCGTACCATTGCCCCAGGCGACACCGGCCAGCGTACCTTGTATTACGGTACCATTGCCGATAGCGCGGGTTGTAAGCCCAAAGGCATTCGTCGTCCCCGAGGCAGTCTCCTGGTATACTATAGTGCCCGATGAGGATCCGTCATGAATAGTAAATCGCAGTGAGACATTTTGATTTGGCGTGATCGCTCCTGTAGCATCGCGTACGACTGACTGCCAGTTGATCAGTTGCGGGGCTTGTGCAGATAATTCTGATAATGTCAATATCATCAGTGCGCAGAGTAGAAGAAAGTTTCTTTTCATGATATGGTATTTAGTGATGCAAGTATCCGCAAGTATTTGCACTCCATACCTCAACAAAAACTCAACAAAAACTGCAAAAGCGCTACTAACAAAGGATTTAAACCCGATCCGCAAGACAGAAGATATTTACTTAAAAATTATTGAGGATAAAAAGAGTGCGGTACTATTGTAAAGTGAAAAAGCAAAACACGCAAAACGAAATAATACTGGCAGAAGCGATAGCGCACCGGGACCGCGATCTGTTTGGTTTTGGCAATGAGCTGGATAGCTATCGCAAGAGATTGCGTAAAGGGGATACTCTCACAGCGACCAAACTGGAGGCGCTGGGCCTCGGTACACTATTCGATCGGGGCCAGTATGCGCAGTGCCTGGCGGAAAGCAAACGACTACAGGCATACTTCAAAAAAGAAGGAGTGCCGGATTACGAGGGAGCGGCGCAGCTATATACGGGATTTGCGATGGTGTACCACGGGGATACTGACAATGCGATGGGGGTCCTGATAGAAAGTATAGAAAAACTAACCGCCCATGATCTTTGCGACTTCAAGGTATCAGCAGAGCATGCATTGGCCGACCTCTTCTTCAAGCTTGGATTATTTGACCAAAGCCTTATCATCCTTCACAGTCACTGGACCTATGCCAAAAGCATAGGAGACCAAGAAGGCCTGATCGTCATAGGTGGTACTATGGCCTCGATATACCGCGAGCTGGGTCGTATGGACGAATGCCGGGACAAACTACTCGAACTCAATGAGGTGATGGAGGTTCATAAGCTACCTGATCCTATTCCACTAAGGATATGGCACGAATGGATATCGTACTATCACTTCACTGGCAAACCAAAAGAGGCGTATAAAATCTATCTCACGAAGCTGGCTAATCCCTCGCCATATCCTAACTATCAGGCGATGGCTATGCTCTTCAAGGCGCGATGCCTGCAAAAACTAAAGAAAAATGAAGAGGCAGAAATAGCTGCGAGGGAGAATATAGCATTCAACAAATCGCACAACTATGTGATATTCCTGCCCTACTCATACGATATACTGGTGCGAACCCTCATCGCAGCTAAGAAGTATGATGAGGCGGAATCAGTCCTCAAAAAAATGAAAGCGGACCTGCCGGACAGTATAGGCAAAAGATATAAAGTGGTCTATGAGCAATGCTGTTCTGATCTATATGAACCGAAAGGAGACCTAAAAAAAGCCCTGACTCACCTCAAGAACAGTATGGAGCTGGAGCAGGAGATAAAAATATCCCAGGTAGATACAAAGCTAAAGGCACTACACCTCCTGTCTGAAGAAAAATGGAAAAACAAGGAACTCACAGAAATAAAAAATCAACTCCAAATGAAACGCGACGAACTGGAGATCTCTGCGATCTATATCAAACAACACGAGACGATGCTGTCTGAGCTGGACAGCTTTATGAAGGAACTGCGCGAAGACAATAAGCGCAAGAAAAACACATTCAAAGAAGTACACGATAAGATAAAGGCGCTACAGCTATATGAGAGCGACAAGCAAAGTATAGAGGACAAGATCAACTCCGACCAGCAGCAGTACATCATCCAGATCAAAAGCAAGTATCCTGCACTGAGCAATACGGAGGCGCGGGTCTGCTCACTGCTGCGTTCAGGACTTAGCTCGAAGGAAATAGCCGCCCTGCTGATCATAGATGTGCATACTGTGGAGCAGCATCGGTACCGTATACGGAAGAAACTAGGCGTGACTAAAAGTGATGACCTGATGATGGTGTTGAATCAGGGGTGATGTTTGTCTGAACTGTGATTTATTTGATTATAATGATTGCTGTGATTTCGTGCAGCGATGTATGTAGAAGGTAACGCCTTACTATGACGCAAATCATTGCGTCTCTACAATTCTTTCGATTCACTGTCCCATTGCTTCTTTATATCCTCCCATTTTACAACTTTATCCGGATTAGCTTTATAGTCCTCATATGCTTTCAAGACTAATGGCATATGCCAGTCGGGAGATTTCATGTGATCATTTATATCTAATACTGTAGTTATCTCATCTAGTAAAGAATCCTTTTGAGTTGACTTAATAATATCGATTATTCGCTGTTTTCGTTCGTGCAAATTCATACCAACACTTTTAATAAAGTTAGCGACTTATGCTATAAAATCAAAACAGCCCTCTAGAAATGGAGGGCTGTTTAAAAGTATGATTGAGGCAAAGACTAAGCTAAAGCAGCAGCGGCATTTGCCCTGATGATATTCAGTGCGCCGCCGGCTTTGAACCATTCGATCTGTTGTTGGTTGTATGTGTGATTTGCTTTGATCTCGTCTTTGCTGCCGTCTTTATGATTGAGTACGACTGTCAGAGGCACTCCTGCTGTGAACGACGTCAAGCCGAGGATATCGATGCTGTCATCTTCCTGTACCTTGTCATAGTCACTCTTATCCGCAAAAGTTAATCCAAGCATACCTTGCTTCTTGAGGTTGGTCTCGTGGATACGGGCAAATGATTTGACCAATATGGCGCGGACACCGAGGTGGCGCGGCTCCATAGCTGCATGCTCACGGGATGAACCTTCACCATAATTCTCATCTCCTACTACGATAGAACCGAGACCGGCGGCTTTATATGCACGCTGTACTTTTGGCACTTCGTCATACGAGCCGGTGAGTTCATTCTTCACTGAGTTTGTTTTCTCGTTGAAGAAATTGGTGGCACCGATGAGCATATTGTTTGAAATATTGTCCAGGTGGCCGCGGTATTTCAACCATGGTCCAGCCATAGAGATATGGTCAGTGGTACATTTTCCTTTCGCTTTGATCAGGAGCTTCAGGCCTTTGATATCTACACCCTCCCATGGAGAGAAAGAGTAGAGCAATTGCAGGCGATCGGATGTAGGACTAACCTTCACCTCGATACCGCCACCATCAGCAGCCGGCGCCTGAAATCCTGCATCATCTACTGCGAAACCCCTTTTAGGCAGTTCGTCGCCTGTAGGTGCGTCGAGTTTCACTGTTTCACCCTTCTCGTTGATAAGGGTGTCAGTCAGCGGATTGAAAGTCAGGTCGCCTGCGATAGCGAGAGCCGTGGTTAGTTCAGGTGATGCTACGAATGCATAAGTATTTGGATTGCCGTCCTGACGGGCAGCGAAGTTGCGGTTGAATGAGTGAACGATGGTGTTCTTTTCTTTTTTGTCAGCGCCAGCGCGTGCCCACATACCGATACATGGTCCGCATGCGTTAGCGAAAACTTCAGCACCGATCTTATTGAATGTATCGATGAAGCCATCGCGCTCGATCGTGTAGCGGATCTGCTCTGAACCTGGAGTGATGGTGAACTCTGCCTTAGCCTTGAGGTTTTTATCAGCTACCTGCTGTGCGAGAGACACGGCGCGGGAGATATCTTCGTATGAAGAGTTGGTACAGCTGCCGATCAGGCCGACTTGCACCTTGGTAGGCCAGCCGTTTGCGGCAGCAGCTTCTTTCATCTTAGAGATAGGAGTAGCAAGATCCGGAGTGAATGGCCCGTTGATATGCGGCTCCAGTTCGTCGAGATCGATCGTATATACTTCATCGAAATATTGCTCAGGATTTGCATAAACCTCAGGGTCAGCGGTGAGATGTTCTTTCACTGTGTTAGCCAATGCAGCTACATCAGCACGGCCAGTAGCCTGCAGATAGCGCTCCATGCTCTCATCATATCCAAATGTAGATGTAGTAGCACCGATCTCTGCGCCCATGTTGCAGATAGTGCCTTTGCCTGTGCAGCTCATAGAGGTAGCGCCTTCGCCGAAGTACTCGACTATAGCGCCTGTACCGCCTTTTACGGTGAGGATACCGGCTACTTTCAGGATCACGTCTTTTGACGCTGTCCATCCGTTGAGTTTGCCAGTCAGTTTGATACCGATCAGTTTAGGGAATTTGAGTTCCCATGGCAGACCTGCCATGACGTCCACCGCATC
The DNA here is from genome assembly GCA_025963485.1 of Bacteroidota bacterium. GTDB lineage: Bacteria > Bacteroidota > Bacteroidia > Chitinophagales > LD1 > UBA1941. The sequence continues at coordinate 7,856 of JAOQAO010000078.1, forward strand.
GGCACCACCGACACCGATAGCGACCATGCCGAGGCCGCCGGCATTTACCGTGTGAGAATCGGTACCGATCATCATTCCGCCCGGGAAGGCATAATTCTCAAGAACGATCTGGTGAATGATACCTGCTCCCGGTTTCCAGAAACCGATGCCATATTTAGATGATACGGAAGAGAGGAAGTCGTATACTTCTTTATTACCTGTATTGGCTACTTCGAGATCGGCCTTAGAGCCGACCTTAGCTGTAATAAGGTGATCGCAATGTACGGTAGATGGCACTGCCGCGGTTTTTTTGCCTGCGGTCATAAACTGGAGCAGGGCCATTTGCGCTGTGGCATCCTGCATCGCTACGCGGTCCGGTGCGAAGTCGACGTATGATTTAGAACGCTCAAATGCCGCAGGCTTCTGCGTGCTATGGAGGTGTGAGTATAGTATTTTCTCAGAAAGAGTGAGAGGCTTGCCGGTGAGTGCGCGGGCCGCCTTGACCTTGGCAGGCAACGCTTCGTACACCTGCTTGATCATTTCTATGTCAAATGCCATGATTTATGATTTATGATTTATGAATGCCTACAATTTCGAAGACAAATCCGGCGCTTTTAGAGCTGCTTTCATGTCTTTTTACAAATTCCAATGCGAATATATATCCTTTTACGATTGAAGACGAAGGAAAGGCGGGTTTATTTGAATAAAATAGCGTTATTTCTCTATTAGCGAAAATTCGCTATTTATTCAAACGATATTTAGTAATCAAATGGAGTGTATGATCCAAAGCTGCTAAACTCGTAATCCTGATGACCGGGAATGATAAAAGTGGGGGAAGAAAAGCGCTTTTTCAACTTACTAATAGTGTTCCTCCATTCATTCAGATTAGCATCTGCTACATTCCCAATACCGGTCGCCTCTGCACTTTTGACCAGGCATCCTCCATAGAGTATCTTCTCTTTATCAAACCAGATCACGATATTATCTTTCGTATGGCCTTCGCCGGGATAAAAGGTTTGGAGCATATGATCTCCAAAATCAAACGTAGTATCAGCGGTGAAACAATATTGAGGTACAGCTTCTTTCCTTTCTATACAAAGAGTTTTCGTCTGGCAACCCGACCATGTCCTGATACCCCGCTTTTGAAAAATAGCATAGGCTCCGGTTCTGTCACTGTGGAAGTGTGTGGCAAAGGCGGCGATAGCCCTGGTATGATGGCGCCTCTCAATGCTATCAAGAAATGGAACAGCCTGCGCCGTATCCCAGGGGGAATCGATGATCACGATCCCCTGCGCCGTGACTACATACATACCATTGGCAGGAAAGGGCTTGCCATCTATAGGCTGCCATGTCGTGTAGATATAAAAATCGCCCGTGAGGTGACTGATAGTAAAACCCGGCGCCTTTTGGGCGGATACCCAAAGAGCTTCGAAGATCAATGCTATGACGAATGCTGTCCGTTTCATTACGTGATGATAGTGGCGGTTAATCTCCTGGCTCCCGCCCTGTCGCGAAACTCGCAGAGGTAGATACCCTGCCAGGTACCGAGATTGAGCTGGTGACCGGAGATAGGAATAGTGACCGATGAGCCCGCCAGAACCGACTTGACGTGAGCGGGCATATCATCAGGGCCTTCATCATTGTGGGTATAGTATTGCTGCCCCTCCGGGACCATCCGGTTAAAGGCTGTTTCAAAATCACGCAAGACTGCCGGATCGGTATTCTCATTGATAGCGAGAGCGGCGGAGGTGTGCTTGATGAATAAATGGAGCAATCCACTTTCCGGCAGCGCCGGCAGATGCTTCAGCACTGTATCGGTGACGAGGTGAAAACCTCTCTTGTGCGCAGGAAGTTGGAATTCATGTTGCTTGACCATAACAGTAAATATTAGCCAAAAGTAAGACAGAATCTCCGAGACTAAACTATGCTATCAAACAAATAACAAATCCCATTTGCTCCTTAACCACTTGTACCCATAAAAGTAATAAGGATAGTCTTTGTGGGATCGCGGATGTGCGGCCATCATTTGCTCAAAATCCGCCTCTAATATAGATAGCTGTGCCAGGACTGCTGTACGATCAGCTCTCAGTGCATCTGAAGAAATGATCGGCTTACTGAGTTCATCGAGAGCATCTTTACGGCTTATTTGTCCCGATTGGATCAGGGTAGACAAATGTGCCTTACGTTTATCTACACCAAATTTCACTGGCAAAATATATGTTTGATACAATCGGGTGAATAGGGATTCAAAATGCTTGCCTCCGGGATGTTTCCATTCCAGCTTTTGCTCCAACAGATCGATCGCACCTTGTTTATTGTATTCTACATAGTTTAGAAGAGGTATTATTTTTATACCCAGTATCTTCTCAAAGTATTTCTTTCGTATAAACCCTAGCTTGGGAAAGGTTTTGAGGGGTATAGAACCAAATTTTTTATGGATTGACCGGATATGATACAGGTCGTTTTTATTATGCACCCAGCAGCCGGGCATAGTTCCTTCAGTCTTAAAGTTTTCACCGGTAAATATCCAGCGCACACCATGCTTCCTGGCAGCGTGGAAAAGGGTAGCTATATTGACATGGTCGGACACGATCTCTATATCCATTACGGATGATCGCAAAACGGAAAGCTGTATATCGCGAAACTCTTCCCATGTTATAGTATAGTTGTACAGATCAAACTTTAACTTTTGTGATAACTGCCTCAGATTATGTACTCCGCTGCCATCATCCCAACCATTATCGCAGTGTACCATCAGGACATTGAGTCCCGCCTCATGAAGCAGATATGCGGAATAGCTACTGTCAGAACCTCCGCTTACTCCCAATACACAGTCATATTTGCGTCGCCTGCCGGACTTAACGCGTTCGATCAAACGGTGGAAAGCCAGCCGGTCAGGATGTTCATATAATTGTTTCCTCAGGACATTCTCATAGTATCTGCAATAATTACAAATGCCTATATCATCAAAAGTGATCTCAGTGTTTGAAATTGTGTCCATGACACACTTCGTGCATACCTGAACAGGTTTCGTTTCAAGGGCCATAATGTTGGGTTTTCATGGCATTAACGGCAGGTATTTTCTGATATTGTGTGATCAAAAAAATATGATTCAAAGATCATAAATAGCGGCTTCAACAATCTTTTCCCGTGGATAGATAAAAAACTTACATTTTTGTATGATCATGAATCTCACAGAGAATATACGCCTCGCCCTCCGGGCTATCGCTGCCAATAAACTACGGACAGCATTGACGCTGCTTATTATTGTATTTGGTATCATGGCGCTCATCGGGATCCTCACCGCCACGGAGGGTATCAACCAGTCGGTACTCAGCAGCTTCAGTGAGATGGGTTCAAATACTTTCAGTATCAAAAACGAAGGGCAGACGCGGCACAGGAGGCATAGAAAGGCTATGGTGCAAAACCCAGTTATCACTATGCTGCAGTGCCAGACGTTCAAGGCCAACTACAAATACCCTGCTGTGGTCACGCTCTCTACGGAGGCCGATGGCAATGCCGTACTCAAGTATGAATCCAAAAAGACAAATCCTAATGTGCGCATCATGGGAGTGGATGATGACTACCTGAAGGTAGGCGGATGGAGTGTCATGGAGGGAAGGAACTTCTCCAAAACGGAGGTCGACAATGGCCAGAATGTGATCCTGCTGGGCAAAGATGTAGTAGCAAAGATATTCCCTCCTAAGGAACTGGTGGTAGGCAAAATGGTCAACATAGGCAGCAGCAAATACAGGGTAGTAGGACTATTGGCGCCGAAAGGAGCCAGCCAGGTGAGCAACGATAATATGGCCATGATACCGGTGATGACCGCCAAGAGGAATTTCGGTGATGACAACACTTCCTACAACATCAGTGTGATGGTAAATAATGTGACGGAGCTGAACCGCGCATCTGATGAGGCAGAAGGAGTATTCCGCACCGTACGGAAAGTACGCCCCGGAGAAGACCCTGATTTTGATATATCCAAAAGTGATAAAATGGCTCAGCAGAATCTGAGCGTGCTCGGCAATATCAGCATCGCTACCATCGTCATAGGTATACTCACCCTGATAGGTGCGGGTATAGGACTCATGAATATCATGCTCGTCAGCGTAAATGAACGCACCCGCGAGATCGGTGTCAGCAAGGCACTGGGCGCTACCAAACGCGTCATACGTATACAATTTCTCACTGAGTCTACGACTATATGTGTGATAGGGGGTGTCATAGGCATCATCATGGGTGTACTGGTAGGTAATATCCTTGTGCTTTTGCTCAACTCTTCCTTTGTCATGCCCTGGCTATGGATCGTACTGGGATTGACATTTACCTTTGTGATAGGGCTCGCAGCCGGTATCTATCCCGCTATCCTGGCCTCCAATCTCAATCCGGTAGAGGCGCTTAGGTATGAGTAAAGGCGGCCCCTCCAACCTCCCCGAAGGGGAGGCTTCAATGCAAACAGAAACAGCATATAGACATGGCCTTTATAGATAAATACCATCGTCATCTGGCGGCGCTTATCGCTGTATTGTCATTTGGGTGCGCATTGTTTTACAATGAGGTAAACCTGCACGAGCTAATATCGCATACACCTCCATTGCATAAGGTCGAACCTAAGTACAATTGGATCCAAACCCCGGACGACGCTGCCTATCTGCGGCCAGCAGAAAACTACTACTACAACCATGTATGGAAAGATAACAACCCTGGCAAGCAATCATACTTCCTGCGCACACCCGGATATGGGCTATTCAGGTATATACTGATGCGTATCATGGGTTTTGATAATAGCTACTATTATTTCTGGTGCATACAGCTATTCCTTTTTGCCATCTCTGTACTGCTCTTATACAAAACCGCTGAAATGGTGGGCCTCCCTCGCGGATACGCCCTGACTATCCAAGCCATCTACGGGTTATCTCCGTTTGCAATTGGATTTCTTTACTACAGTATCACAGAGGGCATCACACCGGCACTGATGATCGCTTATGTCTTCTTTTTATTACTCGCGTATCGAAGATCAGGCCCTTTCTTTTTTATACTTGCGGCTATTGTGATGGCATATATTGGTATTACCCGTCCTGTGCTTTTGCTATTTGCCGCAGCGCTGCCGCTGATGATCTGGTGGAGGCTGTCAGGGCTTGACAGGTGGCGGCGCCTTGTCTTTATCGTCCTGACTAGCGTAATAGTAACAGCTCCTATAGGCATATGGTCATACAGGAACCAGCAGATAGCCGGCGCATCGGCCAGTATCTATCCGATATACTATGCCGAGAATAACTCTCAGTTCCGACCCACGCATGGGGCTATCTGGGATTTCACCAAGTCGTATGGTACCGAAGGCAAAGACTTTCATGAAGTGATGGTACCGTTGTGGAGGGCCACTATCGCCGGCGACACATCAGACGTCCATATCGATAGCATCATGATGGCCTGTCCTGATTTTGTAAAACAAACGATAGGCGACCAGAAACTAAGGGCGTCATATGTGAGGTACAGGCAATCCATTATATACCAGCGCACCACGTATCCCAAAGACACCGTGATGCCAGATACCATTCCGGCGATAGAGCGGGAGGTCATCAAAGACTTTAAAGCATACGCTGCACAGATCAACTCAGCACATTGGTCCTGGTGCCATATAATAGTTCCTCTGCGCCTGTTTAAAACGGCTTCGTTTCACTCCAATCTATCCCTGTATATATTCCAACATACTTTCCGGGGCCAATGGTGGATGGAAATACTTCGCAGTGCTTTTCTCCTGATACACCTACTTTGCTGCCTCTCCTTCCTATACATACTGGTCTTTGCCCGGGACAGGGCTATCAGACTTTTATATGGATGCCTCATAGGAGTATATTTTTTTTATCTCTGCTATTTCTTCAGGGGATTAGAGGAGCGGTATACCCTGCCACTGCTGCCCTTGATGCTGGTCGGCCTGTTCTATTGCCTCCATGACCTCAAAATCAGGTGGGCCGATAAGTCCTTTAACAAAAAAGGCGCTGATTTACATTGAAAAAGTCGCCGGATTATTTTCAGCTTATTACCTTTGGCAACTTGTAAAACCAAAAACATACAATGAAAAGAACACTTACACTACTGTTTTTGTCCCTATGTACCTTGCTCACCACCCATGCCCAGATCACATTGGTCACTGGTGATATGCCCACAGTAGGCTGGGTCAATGTCATGCAAAAAGATACCTTGTCCGGTGCTATAAACTACGGCAGCAGGGGGACCAGTCAGGTATATGATTTTAGTACTTTTCACAATGACAAGCCCGACTCATTATTCTATTTGACACCTACCAGTGCGCAGACCTCTGCTGTTCCTAATGCTCAAATAGCTATCACCGGGGACCATAGCACATACATATTTGCAAAGAACACCCCGGCGCATTTTGACTATGTCGGAGGCCAGGTCGTCTATAGTGGCACTACGCTGCTTACTCCATTTAGTCCGATAGATACAGGTTTCAAATTCACTACAGCCTACGGCCAGAATTTCAGGGGCACCTATGGTTTTACTACTTCACAACCCGGCAGCACCTTCGGCCAGCCTACTGTGTATATGGTGAGGATCACCAATACTACTACCTACACAGATAGCATCGACGGATGGGGCACTGTGAAAACCCCGGTCGGCACATATAACTGCGTGCGTCAGCATCGTGTGGAGCACTCCAGCACATTGCTTGAATACAGCCTTTGCAGTTTCTGCGGATACTCCAATGTGCCTACCGGCGCAGGCCTTCCGAATAACCCGATAGTAAGTGTGACAAATACATATGGCTATCTCGCAAAGGAAACGCATGGCTCTGTAATTAGTTTCGCTTATGACAGCGTAGGCAATCCAAAAACCGCCAGCTGGTCTACTACCCCACCGACACCAAAGGCTAAATTTGGTTATACATTGAACCCATCAGGCGCTGTCGCTTTCCACGATAGCAGTACGGGTACCCCACTTACTTATTCCTGGAGCTTTGGCGATGCGAGCGCCGGATCTACCACTCAGAATCCTAATCATACATATACTGCCAATGGCACCTACTATGTATGCCTGACAGTAACGAATATAAGCGGCAGCAATACTTTCTGCGACAGCGTGCATATCACAAACATCGTGGCAGCGAGCATACCACCTAATGCAACCAATGATGTGGCCACCGTAACGCAGCCAGGCACCGTCAATATCGCTCCTCTCACAAACGATGTGAACCACAATCCCGGAGACAGCCTATGCATCAATAGCATCTGGGGAGCGCCTGCAGGATGGGCGGTCTTGCAGGGATGCAGCACGGTAGTTTTCCATCCTACCAATAGCAATTTCACGGGCCTTGATACATTCTACTATAAAGTTTGCGACATACACCTGCCAACCCTCTGCGATACAGCTATGGTCATAGTAGATGTACTGCCTGCACCGCTGGCACCTACCGCCCTCGATGATACCGCCAGCGTACTGCAGCCAGGTACCGTGACCGTCAATGCAAGTGCAAATGACGTAGGGCACAACAGTGGACATACACTCTGTATCACTTCTGTATGGGGAGCTCCCACCGGATGGACCACCCTGCAGGGATGCAATAACATCGTATTCCATGCACTGGATTCCAGTTTCATGGGCCTGGATACATTCTACTACAAGATCTGTGACCAGCAACTGCCTACACTTTGTGATACGGGGATGGTCGTAGTGAATGTTATGATGCAGGTGACGATACAGCCTGTGATTGGCTATGTTTATACACCTGGAAACTGTCACTTCTCCCTCTCAGATACTTCTCAGTATGCAGATTCTACGGTCTACCGCCTCGTTCTGGTGGGAGGACTTGATACTGTCCTTCATAACCCATCCGGCTATACACCGCCGCCAGGAGCTTTGGCTGGATCGCTATCTATCTGTATTACTGCATATAATGCGGGAGTTATGGTATCGCGGTGTGATACTGTACAGGTAGGATGTGTCGGCATTGTCGAAATACCCACCACTGCGATCGGTATCTATCCTAATCCCGCATCTGACCAGATACAACTCGACCTGTCTCATGTAGATCAGGCGACAATGTCTGAGCTCACAGCGATAGAAGTATACAACATCCTCGGCGACAAACTGAAGGCCATCTCTATCAAAACTAACACCACGATCAATGTCAGCGACCTCAGCAACGGCGTCTACATGATAGGAGTATTGGACAAGAACAATACAAGAAGAGTGCTGGGCAAGTTTGAAGTAGTGAGATAATCGCAGTCTACATAACTATACAAGAGGCCCTTTGTGTTTGACGCAAAGGGCTTTTTTTATACCACTATTTCTTACCTTTAGGCTATAAACCATTACCGATTGAGAAAGCTCTGCCTACTGATCATCTTAGCCTTTACCGTTTATATATGTCAGGCGCAGGCCCCGCCAAAGGCTATCAATGACGTCGCAACTATCATGCGCCCCGACTCGATCCTCCTTAACGTGCTCGCTAATGACAGCAACTTCAATCTTCTCGATACGGTATGCATCACAGGCACCTATGGTGCACCGGCAGGATGGGTCACCGTCCAGGGATGCAGGCAACTCGTCTTCCGCGCTGACTATCAGTTCTATGGCATTGATACTTTTTACTACATATCATGTGATCAGCAGCAGCCTGCTTTATGCGATACCGGCCGGGTGATAGTGACAGTGAGGCCACGGGCAGCGACAGATCGGCTCACTATCCTGCATCCCGACTCCGCACTGATATTTGTATTGGCAAATGATTCCAACTCTATCCCACAGGATACCATGTGCATCACCAATCTATGGATAGGCCTGGGTGGCAATGCACATCCGGGCTGGGCCACACTACATGGTTGTGACTCGGTGCGGTATCGTCCGCTGGATAGCTCATACTACGGCGTTGATACATTCTTCTATCGCTCATGCAGTCAGCACATGCCGCTGCTTTGTGATACGGCCAGGGTTATAGTAAATATCATATTCCCTCCCAAGGCTGTCAGCGATACTGCTACCCTGACACAGCCGGATACGATCACCATATATCCCATCGCAAATGATACGTCTTTCAATAAAGGCGATACCCTTTGTATCACCAGTGTATATGGAGTGCCGGCCGGATGGGCGACTATAGAGGGATGTGATCATATTTCATTCCATCCATTAGACTTTCACGATGCCGGCGATGACACCCTCTACTATATTTCCTGCTACTCGCAGACACCGGCAGTCTGTGATACCAGCTTTATCGTGATAGCAGTCTCGCTGCCTCTACCTTTCGTCGATTTCACCTACGATCAGGGTCTCGGTTGTGAGGTTACTGTTCACAATGCCTCTGAGCTATCGGACTCAGTAAACTGGACCGTACAGTTTCTCACACTCAATGGCACGGATACGGCTTATGGCAATACCAATACTATATACCTGTCAGCATACCAGGATTCGGCCTTCGAAGCTGAAGTGTGTGCGACCGCTTTCAACCCTTCGGGAGATTCAACCGTATGCTATACTTTCTGGATCGAATGCAGCGGCTCCAACAGCATACATGATATAGACATGGCATCAGTGAGGATATATCCTAATCCTGCTTCTGATAAGATCAACATAGATATGGCTTCACTCGATCAGAATATAATAAATGACATGGACGCAATAGAGGTCTATGACATGGTAGGTAAAGCACTACATACATCTCCCGTCAGTAGCAATGTATCTATCAGCATCAGCGACCTGGGCAGTGGCCTTTACATAATAAGCAGCCGCGACAAAGTTGGAAAAAGGACGATAATCGGCAAGCTGGAGGTAATCAAATAAGCTCATACAATACCAATAAAAAAAGCGACTGCCTGAAGGTAGTCGCTTTTTCATTTATAGTATCCGGGTATCAATTCCTGTTCATCCCAAACTTAAATCCGATCGTAGCAACGATCATATTGCTGCCAAAAGTATTATACGCACCCGGCTCCTGAGTACCTGTAGCATCGGTGTATGAATATGGGCTATAGTAGTCTTTGTATTGTGTACGCACGTAAGCGAGATCGGCAAAGAAACTCTTGCCCCGGTAGCCGATACCGGCAGTATAGTTAAATCTTCCGCCATCATATCCACCCACAGCTACACCGCTACGGAAGGGAGACTCGCTCCAGGCAAAGCCTGCACGAAGCCGAAGTGATTTGTAGGCAAACTCCGCACCTGCCTTGACAGTAGAGGCGACCTTATATTTCGCACCGATCAGGTTATTCCAATATGCCGCATCCGATGCGGCACCGTCAAAACCAAACTTCGTATGTGAATAGTCATTTAGCTCATAGTCCACGGAGATGAATGCCCACTGCTTAATATAGAAGCTCGCGCCAAAAGTAGCATTGAGCGGATTAGTATATGAGAAGCGATAAACAGAACCTGTATCTTCAAAATAGGTCGTCCCCGCAAAGTTACTCGTCGTCGTTCCTTGTGTTCTTTCGTCGAGCTTAAAGTAAGAAGGTGTCTGTACAGATGCGCCAAACCTCAGCCAGCTGATAGGCTTCACGATGATCCCAAACTTGCCATTCACCCCCACTCCGCTGAGGCTATAGTTATAGTTGCTGGTATAGCTGGAGTCGCCATGTACATTTCCTTCATAGAAACTGGCATTCCGTGAATAGGACATATATGGCACACCCAGTCCGAAGCCCAGGTATACGATATTGTTGATGTTGAAACCAAGCGTGAGATTGATATCATTCAGTGAACCTTTTGTAGTCACTGTTCCTATCTGCTTTACAGGACTGCCGATAGTAGCCCCCTGATGGCCTAAACTATCAATGTCGCTTGTCGCATAGGTCTGAAAGGCTTGTACATCTGGTATATTGAAGTTGTCCAGGGTGATATTATAGGGGTTTGTGTTCAGGTTGTTTGATATAGCCTGTGCATATGAATTCTGACCATTGATCGCATACAGCGCATCCGTCCTCCGGAAATCGGCCACCTTCTGGAAACCGATGCCTACGACTACACGACTGAGTTTCGATTGATTATTGAAACTCATTCTTTGTGACTTGTCCAGATTCTTCGACGCAAAAACAAAACCGGCCTGGGATAAAGTTCCTTTCCCAAAATCGCCTGTGGTTGTCTGTCCGAGATAGTTCGTATTTGTATTGCCAAATAAAGCCCCGCCGCTAAAAGAGAACTCATGGCTGCGATAGAGAGCGATACCTGCCGGGTTTTGTAAAACAGCAGACTGGTCCGCACCCACCGTACTGAATGCTCCGCCTGCACCCAGGGAGCGCGCCGTACCAGTGAGATCCGGCCGCATCATGCGCGCTGCATCTGCTTCATAGGTCTGCGCGTACATAGACGCACCAGTCAGCAATATTCCAGAAATGATCAATAGTTTTTTCATAATCCTCCCTTGTTTTATCATAAAAAAACGGAACCAGATCACTTATTCATGATTCATGATTCCGTCTTTTAAAGCTTTAAATATTTTCTATACTCTGTCGTATTTGATCAATGCCTTCCTCCACCACCGTGTCCACCACCACCACCACCGCCACCGCTGCTGTGACCTCCGCCACCGCCACCGCTCATGTGGCCACCGCCGCCGCCCATGCTGCCACCATTACTATGACCGCCGCCACCAAATGACCCTCTGTTGCCGCCACCATATGATGGTGCGGACCTTTGCTGCTGAGGCTGGTAGTTGTGTTGCTGAGGCTCTGAGCGTTGCTGACCTCCACCGCGATACTGCTGCTCTGTGCGCTGTTGTGGCTGCCTGGATGGTTCCGTTCTTCCTCCATTCCGGGATGGCTCAGCGTATTGCCTGTCGGTGCCACCTCTCTGCACATTATTGTTCCTTTGCATCTGCTCATCATTAGCCCTGTTGTATGGCCTTTCACTGTGTGTTACGTTATTATCCCGCGCATGGTCAGCGATGCCATTATTGGTTCTGCCGGCATTGTTATTGTACGGAGATGATGCCGGGCTTTCTTTGTGATAATTAGATACCGCACGCTCTACATTGTGATTGGTCGTATTGCCTCCCATGGTAGCAGAGCTATGACGCGGACCATAGTGGGAAGAGTTATTTGCCCAGCCCCTGTATCCATGATCATAATATCCACCGTGGTAGCCATAGCCATATCCGCCATAGCATCCATATCCGTAACCGTAGCCATATCCATACCCACCATAGAAGCTTGTATAGAATGGACTATAAAATCCGCCGTAACCATACCCATATCCGTAGCCAAATCCAAATCCGGTATAGTAAGGGCTATAGAAAGGATCATAGGCATTGTACCACCTGTGATAGTACCATGGCGAGTATCCGAAACTCACCACTGGCCCGCCCCAGTAATATGATGGGGTATACCAGTCATCATAATAGCTCATGCTATATCCCGGATTGTAGTACCTCCTCAGGCGGGTAGTATAGTTATAGTCGTCATTTTCCCAGTATTCATCACCGGTATAGGCATCGCTGTAGCTATTGCCATTGTATGTGCCATTGTTGGAGTTGTCGGCATATGATTGGCTCGAAGTTGAGTTATTGTCGTATCCGTCATGACGGTTGTCATTTTGGGTATTAGCCGAACCTTGATTATTATATTGTTGCTGGTAATCCTGAGATGATCCGGCGGCCTTGTTAGTCTTAGGATCATAATAGACATCATCGCTTTGAGCGACGGCGTTTTCCATAGATATTACGCCAAGAAGCAACGTGAAGAAAAACATCTTACTGCGTGACATGATAATGATAGTTTATTGTTATTAAGACAAAGTTAGGCTACCTAAGTTTAATAAGCCGTAATTTCTTATCTTAGCGTAAACATTTAACATCTGCAAATGCTGTACCATTTAGTCGCGATATTGACCCTTCTCACCTTTATCAGCCTGCTGCCACGACCTCGTGTGTCATTTCAGCTTATGGCATAAGGGTTTGCGCGATGTGTTAAGAAAATAAAAACCCTTTATTGTACGGCCCGGAATGACTTTATCTCCCTATTTTGCGCTTCGCAAAAACAGCCTGCAACGAGTCAGGCCTTTACTTACGGCTACTAAACCAAATTCAAGAACGTTAAAGCAATTCAAATATTATGGCTAAAGAAATAACAAGCAGGAAAGAAGATTACTCTCAGTGGTATAATGACCTCGTGCTGAAAAGTGGGCTTGCAGATTACTCCCCGGTGCGCGGATGCATGGTCATCAAACCATACGGCTTCGGTATCTGGGAGAAGATGCAGGCTGCACTTGACAAAAGATTCAAAGAGACAGGACATGTCAATGCATACTTTCCATTGCTGATACCTAAAAGCTTTCTTAGCAAAGAAGCTGCGCACGTAGAGGGCTTCGCCAAAGAGTGCGCTGTGGTCACCCATTACCGCCTCAAAAATGATCCGAATGGCAAGGGCATCATCGTAGATCCCGAGGCTAAGCTCGAAGAGGAACTTATCATACGTCCGACATCAGAGACCATCATCTGGAATCAATACAAGAACTGGATACAATCATACCGTGACTTGCCACTATTGATCAATCAGTGGGCAAATGTCGTCAGGTGGGAAATGCGTACACGCCTTTTCCTCCGTACGGCAGAATTTCTTTGGCAGGAAGGCCATACGGCTCACGCTACAGCGCAGGAGGCGGTAGAGGAGACAGAAAGAATGCTCGATGTGTACGCAAACTTCGTAGAAGAGTATCTCGCACTCCCTGTCATCCGTGGCCGCAAGAGCCCTAATGAGCGTTTCGCAGGTGCCGTGGAGACATATTGCATAGAGGCTATGATGCAGGACGGACTTGCACTTCAGGCAGGCACTTCACACTTCCTCGGTCAGAATTTTGCCAAGGCTTTCGATGTACAGTTTCTCAATAAGGAAGGCAAGCAGGAATATGTCTGGGCTACATCCTGGGGTGTATCTACGCGTCTCGTCGGTGCGCTCATCATGGCGCACAGCGATGACGAGGGCTTAGTATTGCCGCCTAAGCTGGCGCCACTGCAGGTCGTGATAGTGCCTATACACAAAGGAGAAGAAGACCTCAATAAACTCCGCGACAAACTACTACCACTCATTACGGAACTCAAAGCACGCGGCATTACGGTGAAACTTGACGACGATGACACCAAGCGCCCGGGATTCAAATTTGCCGAGTATGAGATGCGCGGAGTGCCTATACGCCTGGCTATGGGCATGCGCGACTATGAAGCGAATACTGTCGAGGTCGCCCGCCGTGATAAGAAAGAAAAAGGCACCGTATCATTTGACGGCATAGCTGATCACATTGCTGCACTCCTCGACGACATCCAGAGCAATATGTACAAAACTGCTCTCGCATTCCGTGATAGCCATATCCGCAAGGCCGATACCTGGGAGGAGTTTCAAAAGCTCATCGAAGAACCGGGCTTCATCTCAGCTCACTGGGATGGCACCTCAGAAACCGAAGAGAAGATCAAGGAGCTGACCAAAGCGACCATCCGCTGCATACCGCTCGACAATCCGCAAGAAGATGGCAAATGCATCTTCTCTGGTGCTGCGTCTAAGGAGAGAGTGATATTCGCGAGGGCGTATTAGGCTTGGAGATTTGAGACAATACAAGAGCTGCGGGAGATTGCGGCTCTTTTTATTTATCCAATATTTTGGAGTTGCCTGTTATGTAAAACAGATGATATATGCACTATCATACGATCTGTATCACGTATGTAGTAGATGACATAAGGGAACCGGCTCATCAGTAATCTCCTGGTCCGACCGGAGAAAAGCTTATGTTCTATTCTCGGATCTAATAAAGATTCTATTTCAATTTTAAGATCGCTTATAAATTTTTCTTCGAGACCGTAAGATTGTTCGGCGTACCATATCCTCGCCTTGCTTATTTCAGATTGAGCTTTGGCACTTACTTCTATTTGATAGCTCATAGATTCTTTTTCACATCGTCCCAGTTTTTAGCATTGGCAGTACCTTTATTATACTCTTCTTCCCTTTCCATTACAATTTGCTTATGCCATTCAGGTATGTCTGGCTCATCCAGATGCAGTAGCCGCGCTATTGCCCATATGAGCTTTTCATCATCTATCCTGTCTATTTCTGATTTTATCTCTTGCTTTTTCTCTGCGATATTCATATAATAGCTTTACCATAAAAATAATAAAAAACATTGTGCTTCTGTAATAGCAATGTACCTTGCTTCCATCTTATCTTTCCTTATTTTCACCATCGATGGCAGCGACACAGAGCAGAGAAAAACAAATACTACGCATACAGCAGATCGCTGTGGTATTAGGCATTTTCATCATGCTCATCAAGTTTGCCGCCTATTACTTCACTCATTCCAACACCATACTCACAGATGCCCTGGAGGCGATCGTAAACATTGTGGCAGGTGGCTTCGCGCTATACAGTCTCTTCATATCCGCCAAGCCCAAAGACATCGATCACCCATATGGCCATGGCAAAATAGAATTTATCTCAGCCGGATTTGAAGGCGTGCTAATCATTGTTGCATCGATAGTTATCATCTGGAAGTCTATTCTTAGTTTCATTCATCCCGAGCCTATACATCACTTGGAGTTTGGCGCCATACTGATCGTCGTGAGTGGCGTAGCCAACTATATCATAGGCTGGTACCTCGAAAAAAAATCAAAAGAATTTCGTTCGCTGATATTAGAAGCCGATGGGAAGCATCTTCAGTCCGATGGTTATATCTCCCTCGGCATCCTGATCGGTGTAGGGGTGATATGGATGACCGGCAAACCTATACTTGACAATGTTTTTGCGATCATAGCCGGCCTCTATGTCACTACGGTAGGTTATAAGCTCGTCCGCAAGTCCCTGCAAGGCATCATGGATGAAACCGATACCGACATCATTAATCCTATCATCGCACATCTCGATACTCACCGCCGCGAGCCATGGATAGACATCCACAATCTGCGTGTGATACAGTATGGCAGTACCCTGCACATAGACTGCCACGTTACTATGCCCTGGTATTATACCCTGGAGCAGACACACACCGAGATCGATGCCATCGCCACACTCATCAATGAGTTCAGCGGCTACCCCGTTGAGGTTTTTATACACCCCGATCCATGCCTTCCCGTCAGCTGCCCTCTATGCACCATGCATGACTGCAAGGTCCGCCAGCACCCTTTCGAAAAAAGGGTCACATGGAACTTTGATAATGTAACAGTAAACAGGAAACATCAATTAGGAAAGGTATGAGATTGATCCGCATTCAATCCAATTGATCCGTATTATCCGTGTGCTTTAATTTGTATTCATTCCGAAATCAAAAATCCGCATTCCGAAATCGTCAGATAGTATAGGACTTCCCTTCTATCGCCAGTTCCGTATTGAGAAACACCTCCTGGCACTCCGCAAGCATCGGAGCGAGGTCCTCATATCGTGCAGAGTAGTGGCCGATGATGAGTTTGCCAACCTGAGCTTTTGAGGCAATAGTCGCCGCTTCACCCGTGGTAGAGTGTAGGGTTTCTGCGGCGCGATCCTTATGCATATTGAGAAAGGTAGCTTCGTGATAGAGTACACTTACACCTTGTATCTGATCGAGGATGGATTCATTATATACAGTATCCGTGCAGAAGGCATAGCTCCGCGCGGGCGCGGGGTCTGCCGTCATTTCTTTATTGGCTATCACGGAGCCATCAGATTGGGTATAGTCCGCTCCCTGTTTTATCCGGGAGATATCCTGAACGGGTATCTGATGCAGTGCTATTTTCTCAGGCAGTATTTTACGCATACCCGTTTTCTCGCGAAATAAAAACCCTGTGGTCGGTATCCTGTGCTTGAGGATGATACTTTCTACGGTGAGCGCATTATTTTCAAAGACCAGCCTCGGCCGGTCGTCTGTGATCACATGAAATTCGATGGGGTACTTTAGCTGTGTCTGGGCATATTTGAAGTGTGCATTCACTATTTCCTCTATGCCCAGTGGGCCATGTATGTGCAGGGTATGTTCGCGATAGTTGAGGTTGAATGAAGTGATCAGCCCCATCATCCCAAAGAAATGATCACCGTGCAGGTGCGTGATAAAAACATGGTCGAGCCTGCCACGCTTGATATTATGGCGTGACATCTGTATCTGCGTGCCTTCACCGCAGTCCAGCAGGAATCCGTCGCCGTTATAGTTGAGAAAATGGGATGTAGGATGTCGGTCGTAAGCAGGTATGGCCCCGTTGCTGCCGAGAATGGTTACCTCAAAGTGCATGGGCCTTGTTTTATCCCCTCAGGTCTCTGTCCAGCTCCTCCATCATCACAAAGTCCACAGACTCGGTGAGTGTCGGTACTATATTGAGTATAGATTCGAGTTGAGAGATCTTGATCAGCTTCTGGATATGGGTATTAAGATTGGTCAGCACAAAGGTGCCCCCCGATTCTTTTGATAGCCTGTTGCCTACCAGCAGGGCACTGAGTCCTGACGAGTCTACGAACTGCACCGGCGACAGGTCGAGAATGATATTTTTAAACCCCTCTGTATGAAGCATCACCAGCTCAGATTTGAGCAGCGGCGCGAAATTACTGAGCAGCTTTTCTTCATCTATTTTCAGTACACAGAACCTTTCTCTTTTGTCGATCGAAAATTTCATGGAGCTATAATTTAATTTGGTGCTAATCTAGGCTTTGGGTTGTAAAGTAAATAAAAATTCAGATTTAAAATAATATAGGGAAAAAATTGACTCGTCTAAGTGGCTTAAAGAACAACGCCATCCCTCTTTTCACCGTCTGTATCAAAAAGACTCCTATCCACGCGGCATATGTACATTTTGACTTTGCCATGACAGGGCAAATCCTCCAAAATGCTTACATTTATCTAAGGTTAACAAAATAATACTTCCGCTGATTCGCCTTAGTCTTGACTTGGGCGTTTCCGGGAGCTAAATTATAAGGAAACCCTGATTGTAGCGTTTAAGTAGTAAAAGGCTTTGGCAAGCCAATAAAACACAAGGATAAGTTGACATTTTGTCATAAAAAATATTTGGTTCAGTATTTGAAATCTGTATAGCATGGAAGCAAAATTTTCACCGAAAGTCAAGGAGGTAATCTCCTACAGCCGCGAGGAAGCTTTAAGGCTCGGTCATGACTTTATAGGCATAGAGCACCTGCTGCTCGGCCTGATACGCGAAGGCGAAGGTCTCGCTATCAAAACTCTAAAATCACTGCAGGTAGATGCGGTCATGCTACGCAAGCTCGTAGAAGACTCTATCAAGGATAAAGTATCTAAAACCGTCTACAACCCAAACTCTCTCCCGCTGACCAAACAGGCTGAAAAGGTCCTGAAGATCACGGTATTGGAAGCCAAGGTGCTCAAAAGCGACGTGATAGGCACCGAGCACCTCATGCTCTCTATCCTGAAAAATAAGGACAACATTGTCACCCAAATACTGGCGCAGCATGATGTAGATTACGACGTATTCAAATCAGAACTCGAATTAGTGCAAAACGATATCAAAGACACCCCAAGATCAGAGCTCCCCGGAGACTCATCTGAGGAAGATCCGTATGAGGATGACAAGGGCCGCGGAGGTTTTGGCAATCAACCGACTGCCAAAAAGCCGGGCAATACCAAGTCAAAAACGCCTGTTTTGGACAATTTTGGCAGGGACGTTACTTCAGCCGCTGAAGAGGGCAATCTTGACCCTATTGTGGGCCGTGAAGCGGAGATCGAGCGCGTATCGCAGATCCTCAGCCGTCGCAAAAAGAACAACCCGATCCTCATCGGCGAACCCGGTGTAGGTAAAACTGCCGTCGTAGAGGGCCTTGCTCTCCGTATTATACAGAAGAAGGTCTCCCGTGTACTTTTCGGCAAGAGGATCGTCATGCTCGACATGGCAGCACTCGTAGCCGGCACCAAATATAGGGGCCAGTTTGAGGAGCGTATGAAAGCGATCATGACCGAGCTGGAGAAAAATCGCGACGTAATTCTCTTCATAGATGAGATACACACGATAGTAGGTGCAGGTGGGGCTACTGGCTCACTCGATGCATCCAATATATTCAAACCGGCCCTCGCCCGTGGCGAACTCCAGTGCATCGGCGCATCGACACTTGATGAGTACCGTCAGTATATAGAGAAAGACGGGGCCCTCGACCGTCGTTTCCAGAAAGTGATCATCGATCCGCCATCTCCGGAGGAAACCGTACAGATCCTGTCCAATATCAAATCGAAATACGAGGAGTACCACAGCGTAGAGTATTCTAACGATGCGATCCTCGCATGTGTGAAGCTCAGCGGCAGGTATATCACTGACAGGTTCTTCCCGGACAAGGCGATAGACGTATTGGATGAAGTAGGCGCAAGGGTCCACCTCAAGAATATCCATGTACCAAAGAATATCGTAGAACTCGAAAAACAGGTAGAGGATATAAAAACAGAAAAGAACCAGGTAGTCAAATCGCAGAAATACGAAGAGGCTGCAAGGCTACGTGATAAAGAAAAGCACCTGCTCGAAGAACTCGAAAAGGCCAAAGGGGACTGGGAAGAAGACTCTAAGAACGCCCGCTATCCTGTAGGCGAAGAAGATATAGCAGAAGTAGTAGCCATGATGACCGGCATCCCTGTCAGCAAGGTCGCACAGACAGAAAGCGGTAAGCTCCTCAATATGGGAGAGGAACTGCAGGGTGCTGTGGTAGGCCAGAAAGAAGCAGTATCCAAGATCGTCAAGGCTATCCAGCGTAATCGCGTAGGCCTGAAAGATCCGAAGAAGCCGATAGGCACATTCATATTCCTCGGCCCTACCGGTGTGGGAAAGACAGAGCTGGCCAAAGCCATCGCCAGGTATATGTTTGACTCAGAGGAAGCGCTGATCCGGATAGATATGAGTGAGTATATGGAGAAATTCTCCGTATCGCGTCTCGTAGGTGCTCCTCCGGGATATGTAGGCTACGAAGAAGGTGGCCAGCTGACCGAGAAGGTCCGCAGGAAACCATACTCTGTAGTACTGCTCGATGAGATCGAGAAAGCTCACCCGGATGTCTTCAA
>JAOQAO010000084.1 GCA_025963485.1 Bacteroidota bacterium
GCCAACTTCGGCACGGGCACCGCCACACCAGAGTATCAGGATCTTTCATTTAAGATCAACATCCCCACTAATAAAGCAGGCACGTTTAGCCTGTTTGGTTTAGGAGGATTGAGCAGCATCGATCTCGTAGGCTCTAAGCTTGATTTGAATAATACGAACACCCTTTACGGCAATGAAAATCAAAATATCTACAATCGTGTAAAGACCGGTATAGTAGGGTTCACGCATACCTATTTCATCACGCCGCGATCTTTCTTTCGCACGACTATCGCAGCTTCTCATCAGACACAGAAGGCCGACATCGATACTATCAATGTCGTAGACCGGACCATCATCACCAACTATGACAAGGTCTTGCTTCGCCAGAATAAATACAGTGTGCACCTGATGTACAGCAATAAGCTCAATTCAAAGAACACTATCGTCGCCGGCATTATCTCAAATCTATATGATGTCAAATTCTCCGACAGTCTTTCTGTATTCGGCCGCTACTATCCGCTCAAATCCGGCAAAGGATTCAGCGATCTGCTCGAAGGCTATGTGACCTGGCAACACAAATTTGGCGACCGTTTTGTGCTCAATGCCGGGGCGCATTTGCAGTACTTCACATTGAGCAATAGCTTTGCCGCCGAGCCGCGGCTCGGCCTCCGCTACCAGATCAATGAGCGTCAATACCTGAGCCTCGGTTATGGGCTGCATGATGGGCTGCAGCCACTACCTACATATTACAACTATGACACCAGCCGCGCCAGCGCAGGTCGCCCGACCAATCTCAATATGGGTTTCACACGCAGCAATCATGTCGTGCTCGGATACGACCTCATGTTCTTCAAGGACTTTCATCTCAAGACGGAAGTATATTTCCAGTATATAGATAATGTGCCCATAGAGCGGCAGAGCAGTTCTTTCAGCATGCTCAATGCAGGTTCTGCTTTCAATACACCTAACAACACCTTCCTCGTCAATAAAGGCATCGGTAGAAACTATGGACTCGAGGTCACATTGGAGAAATTCTTTACCAAAGGCTATTACTTCCTCCTCACGGGCTCCCTCTTTGACTCCCGCTATCGTGGCAGTGATGGCGTATGGAGGAACACCGCTTTCAACGGCCGCTATGTGGCCAATGCGCTCGGGGGATATGAATATAAGTTTGGCGGCAAGAAAAAGGTCAAGCGCCATGTCATCGCCTTAGATGCTAAATTTACGGTAGCAGGAGGGAGGTACTATACACCTGTCGACCTCATCCAGAGCCAGCAGCAGGGCCATGAAGTAGACATCGACAATCAGGCATTCTCCTTGCAATACCCCGTGTACTTCCGCCTCGATCTCAAGCTCAGCTATCGCATCAGCCTCCGCAAAATGACACACGAGTTCTCCTTCGACATACAGAATGTGACCAATCAGAAAAATGTCTTTATCAAGCTCTATGACGCACGCACTAATAGCCTTGTGACGGAATACCAGCAGGGATTTTTTCCGCTACCTCAGTACAGGATATTGTTTTAAGAATTTAGGAGGTTCCAATTGTTAGCCAATTGTCATATTTGTTAATGACGGGCTATGTTTCCCCTATACATACTTTTTTATGGGTACATTCGTTTATTGTCAAATCTATAAAAACCACTATGAAAAAATTTACGACCCTTCTTCTGGCTATTGTGCTCGTCAGCATTGGAGCCAAAGCACAGACCTATTGGGATCCATCATACTTTTCCAATTGTAATAGCGGCACCAATGTCATAACACCCGTGATCAATGCTTCACCGGGGTTTTACCCTGCCGATTCACTGCTGCCATGTTTCACAGCGGGACAGTCGGTTCATGATACCTTATACTTCACTAATTTTTCACAGACAGGTGGCGTAAATGTGCAATCACTCAAATTTGACTCTATATATCTGCCTGCCGGCCTATGCTGGAGCAGCAATAAGGCTAATAATACTTTTGGCCCCGGCGAAAACGGTGTGATATACATAAGCGGTACACCTACAGCTTCGGCCGGCCGGTATAAGCTACGATTCATAATAGATCTTAATATTGGTGTTATGCTGGTTCATCAGGACCTTGAAGCCCTGTCGCATCTGAGGTACTATACGCGCGTATCATGTGCAGGAGGCGGCTGCTCCGATCTTGACAGGAGCGACAGTGTGCACATATTTGTTACGGATACCGCATGCGGCAGCTCAACCCTCACTGCCAGCATTACTGCAAACGGTGCTACTTCTTTCTGTCCGGGAGGTTCTGTTACACTCTTCGCCAATGCAGGCAGCGGCTATAGCTACCTGTGGTCTACGGGTGCTACTACCCGGTCTATCGCTGTATCTTCTACTGGTTCATATGTTGTCACCGTATATCGCAGCACGGACTCAGCTGTCGCCACGCCTGTAGGCGTCACGGTATTGAGCAGTTGCGCTATATCCGCCACTATCACACCGGGCGGTTCCACTAATATCTGTGCAGGAAGTTCGGTGACTCTTACCGCCAACTCTGGCGCGGGCTATACTTATCGCTGGTCTACAGGAGCCACGACCTCTTCTATAGTGGCTACTACTGCGGGTGGCTATGTGGTGACCGTGAGCGACGGCGTGGATAGCGCGGTCTCATCTATTACCACTGTCACGATCAACTCCTCATGCACTTTGGGTTACTTCGACCCTTCGTATTTTTCGAGTTGCAACAGCGGGACGTCATCTATCCTTCCGCAGATCGGTACTATACCTGGTCTTTCTCCTTCGGATAGTGCGCTGCCTTGTGCTCCTTTCGGACAGGTGGTATATGACACTATTTATTTCAAAAACTTTACCTCTACCGCCGGCGTTCCTGTCAATTCACTGAAGTTTGATTCAATTTACCTTCCTGCGGGCTTATGCTGGCAAACCAATAAGGTCAACAATACATTTGGTCCGGGTGAAGATGGCGTCATATATATATACGGGACTCCGACTGCCGCTCCCGGCAGGTACAAACTGCGTATGATCATCGATGTGAATATTGGAGTGTTGCTTTCCAATCAGGATGCTGAGGCGTTAGCCCATCTGCGGTATTTTATGCGTATCTCATGTGCGGGTGCTCCTTGTCCTTATCTTAATAAAACAGACAGCACAAGCATCTTTGTGCCTGATACTGCATGCGGAGTGTCTCCTCTATACGCGAGTATCACCCCCGGAGGTGCTACTACTTTCTGCCCGGGAGGCTCAGTCACCCTTACAGCCAATGCCGGAAGTGGCTACAGCTATCGCTGGTCTACAGGCTCTACTACCCGATCGATCACAGCATCTTCCAGCGGCTCATACGGCGTCACTGTATATAGCGGTGCAGATTCTGCAGTGGCATCACCGGTGACTGTCACGGCTCTGAGTAGTTGCCCGATTTCAGCTACCATTACGGCAAGCGGCTCCACGACCCTTTGCTCAGGCAGTTCAATCACTCTGACCGCCAACTCTGGCACGGGCTATACCTACCGCTGGTCTACCGGAGCCACTACGGCTTCGATAGTGGTGAGTACTGCGGGTTCTTACAGGGTGACTGTCACATCCGGTGTAGACACAGCTGTCTCCGCCCCGACAGTCGTGACGGTCAATACATCCTGCAGCGCTAATTATTGGAATCCTGCTTATTTTTCTAATTGTAATAGTGGAACCAATGCGATCACACCAGTAGTTCATTCTTCGATTGGCTTTTACCCTCCTGATTCCCTGCTTCCTTGTATCCCGGCGGGCCAGGTTATTCACGATACCATATACTTTACTAATTTTTCTCAGGCAGGCGGCGTGAATGTACAATCCCTAAAATTTGACTCCATATATCTGCCGGCAGGTTTATGCTGGACGTCGAATAAGGCCAATAATACTTTTGCGCAAGGCGAGAATGGAGTAATATACATAAGCGGTACACCGACAGGTCCTGCCGGCCGGTATAAACTTAGGATCATAGTGGATATCAATATTGGTGTTCTCCTTGCTAATCAGGACCTGGATCCGCTAGGGCACATAAGGTACTTCGTCCGGGTATCATGTAGTGGCGGCACCTGCCCCGCTATCAACAGGGCAGATAGTGTGAGTACATTTGTAGCTGATACTGCTTGCGGATCTGCCCTGACGGCCAATATCACTGCAAACGGTCCCACCACATTCTGCGATGGCGGCTCGGTGGTATTGACCGCACCTGCAGGTACAGGATATACTTATCACTGGTCTACGGGCGCTACGACGCGCGCCATTACTGTGACCACCTCTGGCAGCTATATTGTGACCGTCTATGCTTCAGGCAATAATGCAGTGTCGGCTCCAACGATTGTAGTGGCAAGTCCATTACCGTACGCTCATTTCCAGCTGCTCCCTGATCCGGGTACACCGCATGTATGGGTAGCTGTCAATCAATGTACGGGCAATGACCTTTCATATTCGTGGACATGGGGCGACAGTTCTGCTGCCACCACGGGGGCTACGCCGTCACATACTTATGTCGACTCAGGATACTATACTATCTGCGTCAGTATCACAGATTCCCTGGGATGCGCTGATAGCTATTGCGACTCCAGTGAGTACCTATTCAAAACAGCCAATCAAATGATACAGATGAATATCGTTCAATACCCGCTGGGAATAAACAACATTGATCAAAGCACATTGACCGTCAAATACTATAGCGGTGCTATTCACTTCTCACCAGTTATTCAGTCACCGTCAGAAATAAAACTCTACGATATGTCCGGACGGTTGGTCGTGAAACAAAGTAATTGGATGGGAACGTCATTGGCTGTCGATGACAATATTTCCGGTGGGGTCTATGTGATAGCGATCCAGAATAATGCTATGAGCATTTCCCGCAAAATCCCTATCACCAGATAAGCGTTCGCTATTTCATAAAAACAGAAAAGGGAGTGATGATGAGTCACTCCCTTTTTTATGTCCGATCACTATTGCTGTTATTTGAAGCTCCAGTCGTACTTATCCAGGTTTTGGAGGCAGGCTTTCATCAGGTCTATATTGCCCCTGATATCATGTTTGTTTGCCATCTCGATATGAGAGTGGATATGGCGCGTAGGGATCGATACTGCGCCTGCTATGGTTCCGTTCTTGGCCATGCGCTGCATACCGGCTGTGTCAGTACCACCCGCAGGCAGTATTTCCATCTGGTATTTTATTTTAGTTGCTTCGGCTTGCTGCTTCATGAACTGCACCATGCGATAGTCACATATCACGCCACCATCCATGATCTTGATGCCTACGCCGTCTCCGAGTTTGGTCACCATCTCTTCGGGTTTAGCGCCAGGTGTGTCAAAGGCTATCGTGGTATCGATACACAAGCTAAAATCAGGATCGATATGATGCGCTGCTACATGTACGCCCCTCAGACCTACCTCCTCTTGCACGGTGAATACACCATAGAAGTCATAAGGGATTTCTTTACCCTTGAGTTCTTTCAGTGTTTCGAGTAGCACGAATACCGCTACACGGTTGTCTACTGATTTGCTATTGATGCAGTCCCCCATTTCTATCAGGTCGCTCCAGCGGGTGATAGGTGTCCCGATCTCCACATACTTTACCACCTCTTCTTTTGGCAGGCCGAGATCGACGAAGTAGTCGCTGATCTGGGGTGGCTTGGCGCGCTCTTCTGCTGTCATGATATGGATAGGCTTTGATCCCATCACACCGATGATGTCTTTTTTGCCGTGGACGATCACGCGCTGGGCAGTGAGTGTCTTTGGGTCGAAGCCTCCGATAGTTTGTATCCTGATGAAGCCCTGATCGTCGATAGCCTTGACCATAAACCCGATCTCATCCATATGCGCAGCAGCCATTACTTTCTTTTCGCTGCTTTTCCCTTTGAGCACTGCTACCAGGTTACCCATGTTGTCAGTATACAGGTCAGAGATCACTTCTTTGAGTTCATTAACGATCAGTTCTCTTACTTTCTGCTCGAAGCCGGATATCCCTGATACTCCGCAGCAGGCTTTTAATAGTTGGACATTGATTGGCATTGTTTCTATTTTAAAATTTTAGTTTGTTTTTAGTTTAGCTTTTAAATATTATACCTCATTTCCCGATTGTCAAATATTCAAATTGGCACATTGATTTTTATTCCACCACGGTTACCTTCATCATATTGGCGCGGCCCCTGGCAGCCAATGGCATAGAGCCTATATTAACGATCATGTCGCCAGCTTTGACCAGCGTCTTTTCTTTCAGTATGCGTATCACATCGCGTATCGTCGTATCCGTACCGACGAATCTGTCATAATGAAAAGCCCGTACTCCCCAGCATATGCACAGGGCATTGAGCAGTTCTGTATTCTCCGTGAAAATAAAAACCTCAGCACGCGGCCTGTAGCTCGATAGCAGGAATCCCGTATATCCCGAGAATGTCATCCCGATGATCGCCTTCGCTCCCAGCTCACTGCTCATACGAGCCGCATTATAGCATATCGCATCAGAGAGAAAGGATTCCGAATCTTTATTGGGTATCAACTGTTTATTATAGATCATCTCATCATGGTGTTCTATATTATTGAGTATTTTCTCCATGATCTGTATGACACGAGACGGGTATTTGCCCATACTGGTCTCGCCGCTGAGCATCACGGCATCTGCGCCGTCTATCACGGCATTGGCTACGTCGGTGATCTCTGCCCTGGTAGGATTGGAGTTCTCTATCATAGATTCCATCATCTGTGTGGCGACTACTACGGGCTTTGCCTTTCTGATACAGCGTTTGATGATGTCTTTTTGTATCAGTGGCATTTTCTCCTGAGGCACTTCCACCGCGAGATCGCCACGGGCTATCATGATACCGTCGGCTGCTTCTATGATCGCATCTATTTCTTCCAGCGCCTCAGGCTTTTCGATCTTGGCCATGACCTTGATGTAGCTGTTGCGATCACCGATGATGGCCTTGAGTTCATGTATATCCTTAGGCGAGCGGACAAAGGACAGTGCTATCCAGTTGGCCCCATTTGCGAGTGCAAAGTCCAGGTCGCGGCGGTCTTTGTCCGTCAGGGCAGGAACTTTCGTTTTTGTATCCGGCAGGTTCACGCCTTTATTATTGCTGATCTTGCCTCCTACGATCACTCGTGCAGTGAGGAGGCTTTTTTTGTCTGTGGTTAGTACCTTGAGTTCGACGCGACCATCATCTATGAGTATGGCGTCTCCGGGCTCTGCCTCCAGTGCGAGGTTCTCATAGCTTACAAATATCTTTTTGAATGTACTCACACAGGTCTGCGTGGTGATCTCTATTTCACTGCCGGTCTCCAGTACCTCGAGATTATCCCGCACCAGTCCTAGCCTGATCTTGGGCCCCTGCAGGTCGGCGAGTATACCTATGTTGAGCTGGTGGTCTTGGCATATCTTTTTGACCTTTTGAAAACCCTCCAGGTGCTTCTCATGTTTGCCGTGGGAGAAATTAAAACGAAACACATCGACCCCCGCTGTGATCATCTCCAGCATCACCTTTTCATCTTCACAGGCTGGTCCCCAGGTGGCGACTATCTTGGTCTTATTGATCTTAATATTCATGAAAGGGCTATTGTGAAACTCAAAATAAGGAAAATATGCTGCCAATCTAACAGCAAAAAATGCACCATAAAAAAAGGCTGCTCGTTTGAGCAGCCTTCTGTTAGATTATTTTACCTGTATCTCCAGGTCTATCGGTACATTGACAGCCTTGATGTGATCGAGGCTCATAGATATTTCGTTGCTTTCAAACTTATCTTTTCTGGCGATGACCTTATAGTTGCCCGGTGTAGCGCGGCTCAGGTCAAATGAATATGTTCCTGTTCCATCCTTGACATAGAATACTTTTTGCTGGAATCCATCTACATCGCTGGTCAGGAATACGGCAGCGTCATTAGCCAGCATCCTTTTGCCTCCTTTCTCAGTATAGACCTTACCGCTCAGTACTACCGTCCTGGCAGGTGCCGGCTTGTATACCGGAGCTGCGGCAGGTGCCGGGATTGGTGCAGCTTTGGCAGGTACGATATCTCGCTTTACTACTTTTGCTACTTCAGCTGGTTTAGCAGCTGGAGACGGCGCTTCAGTTGTTTTTTTAGCTGGCGCTGTTTTTGTTTCCTTAGCTGGGGCTGGTGCAGGTTTAGCTGGCGCTACTGTGTTGGTTTCCTTGACAGGTACAGGAGCAGTTGATTTTGCTGGTGCCGTTGGCTTGGTTTCCTTTGCCGGTGCAGGAGCAGGTATTTTGACCGGCGGTGCTGGCTTCACTGGAGCGGTAGTCACCGGTGTGGTTTTGGCGGGAGCAACCGGTTTTGTTTCCTTTATTGGCACTGCGACATTATTATTAGCAGGGGCTACAGTTTTTTGCGCAGCTATTTGTTCAGCAGTGAGTTCGCTTACGATCTTAAATTCAGTTCTGCGGTTTAGTGCGCGGCCAGTTGGATTATCCTTGCCGTCCGGAGTTTTGTTTGGCGCGACAGGCTGTGAGGTGCCGTATGCCTTAGGGATCAGGCGGTCAGAGCTGATCTTCTTCTCATAGCGGAAATACCCCATAGCGGCGTCTGCACGCTTTTTCGAGAGATTGAGATTGTATTCTTCTGTTCCTTTACCGTCCGTGTGTGCACCTACTTCGAATACATAGTTAGGGAACTGGTTCATGATGTCCATGATCTTGCGGAGGCTGTCACGTGAGTCTGCCCTCAGCCTTGCCTGATCGTAGTCATAGTAGATCCTGCCTATGATCCTGCCGAGGAGTGGATTTGCCTCCGCTCTTTTCTTGAGGATCAGGTCATACTTCAGCGTATCGCTTTCTGTGTTGTTATCTGTATTGAAGGTAGATATACCGTCAAAGTATCCGTCTCTCCTGGTCATGACCTTGTATCCCCTCTTTGGCTGCAGGTCAAAGAAGTAAGAGCCATTGATAGGAATGTATGATCCAAGTTCTGTGCCGTTCCTGTCATCATAGAGAGATACACTGCCAGTGGAAACAAGTTCTTTCTGGCCGTCTTTATCTTCAAATACATTTCCGGTCACAGCGAGGAAGAGCCTGGTCGTCTCTACCATATAGATATCATCTGTACAAGTATTGCAGCCACCCTTGAGCATGCTCAGGTCTACGCGGTTTGATGCTTCATATCCGAGTGTGAGCTTGTCATTCATAGAGAAGTAGTAGTCATCCACGCTTGAGTTGACTGGTGTGCCCATGTTCTCAGGCTCTGTCCAGTCACCATTGGCATCCCAGGTAGTTTTGAATACGTCGAGGCCACCTATGTTTATCAGGCCATTGGAGCTGAAGTAAAGCGTCTTGGACTTCACATCAAAGAATGGAGTCGTTTCATCCCCCTTTGAGTTGATCATAGAACCTACAGAGCGGCCCTTGCCCAGTGATCCGTCGGCGTTGATCTTGGAGTAGTAGAGGTCGAGGCCTTTGCCTGCGTTGCGGTCACTCACGAAGTACAGTACATCCTCACCGTCTTTGTTTTTGCCTGTTGCAGGCTGCATGCTGTTGAATAGTGGGTCATTCACACCCGCACCCGCAGATGTGCCTTTCTCCCATACGCCACCCGTGAGTTTGCTCTTATATATCTCGCATTTAGGCTTTACTTTTTGTCCGTTATCATTCGGGCATACTGTGTAGTACAGCGTAGTGCCATCAGCAGAGAATGCCGGTGCAGTGACATTTGCATTCGATACATTGATGTCCGGAGATAGTTCCTCTGCGGCTGTCCATGATTTTCCGTTTTTCACAGACTTGTAGATGATCGCGTTGTCGCCTTTCTGAGAGTTGAAATACAGCGCCCTGTCCTTAGGCATCGGAGCAAAGTCGGTAGAGGACTGGTTGATATTTGCGTCCAGGCGTTTTACCTTAAACTCACGCTTGGTCACACTGTCGCGGTAGTAGATACCTCTGTCGCAGCCCATAGACTCGCGGGTAGCGCGTTTCTTGAGGTCTGCTACTTCATCTTTATCACCTGCCAGTTTTTTGTATTTGGCGAAGTTGATCATGGCGGCTTCATATTCTCCAAGGTATTTCTGCGTCAGTGCATAGTGGAAAATATACTCCGGCTTTTTGTGCTTGGCAGAATCTTTATCCACGAGGACCTTGTACCATTTATTAGATGCTGCATAGTCGCGCAGTGAAAACTCGATGCTCGACAGGTTTTGAGCGAAGTATACTTTCTTGGCTTTCTTCTGTGCGCCAGCCTCGAGGTACGGAATCGCCTGAGGTGCCTTGCCTTTTTTGATCAGCTTCTTTGCTGCTCTTTTATTTTTCCTCCAGCTCAGAGAGGCAGGGTCGGAAGGTTTTTTATCAGAAGATTTGGCGGTGGTCTTGCCTGCAGCAGGTGCAGCTGTTTGTGCTGTCAGTATATCACCAGACAGGAGTGCCACTACGATCAGCAGGGCAGCTAAGGGTTTCAATTGCATTATGAGTTCGGTTTTTTATTTAAGAAACGCGAACGAATGTAACAATACCACGATTAAAAAAAAACTTTAGTTTATACCCTTATCGGAGGTCTATGACTAGGAAAAAGGTCTATTTGCCTAAATGCACATTGACCTTTTTGGAGTGGATGTCCAGTTTCTTTTTTTCGACGGTCATGCCTCCTTTGCTGCCTTTGACATCGAGTCCTTTTTTGTTAGCCTCGACACCTTTGCCCGAACTGCTTTTGGCAGCGACCTGTTTCTTATGGACCTCTACACCGCCGCCTTTGGAGCTTTTGGCTTCAGCGCCTTTGTTGTTCACATTTAAACCTTTCTGAGCAGGTTGCTGCGCGTAAGTATAGTGAGTAGATAATAGAGAAGAGAGAATAATGAAGAGCTTTAAAAAACTACATTTTTTCATGAGACTTGTTTAAGTATAATATAAACTTCAATCGTCGAATGTATTCAACGGATTTCCTGTATACCCGATCACCCGATCTACTTATTGCGCCATCGTCTGCCTGACTGCTTTTTTCCAGCCGTCATAGAGTGCCTTGCGCTGCGGCTCTTTCATCTCTACTTTAAACTTGCGGTCTATCTGCCAGTTTTTGGTGATGTCCGTCTTTTTGTAAAATCCCACAGCTATCCCGGCGAGATAAGCAGCGCCTAGTGCCGTTGTCTCCACTACTTTAGGCCTGTCTACCGGGGTGCCGAGTATATCTGCCTGAAACTGCATGAGGAAGTTATTCATGCTCGCACCACCATCTACCCGCAGCGATTTGAGTTTGATCTTCGAGTCTGCTTCCATTACATTCAGTATATCCCGTGTCTGATAGGCGAGCGATTCGAGCGCCGCCCGTACGAATTGGTCCTTCGTGGTGCCACGTGTCAGTCCGAATATCGCTCCGCGTGCAGAGCTATCCCAGTATGGAGCGCCTAGTCCTGCGAAAGCCGGTACCATATATACACCATCAGTGCCATTTGCTGCATTGTTCGCATGTTTTTCTGAATCGGATGCTGTCTGGATCATCCCGAGTCCATCGCGCAGCCACTGTAGTGCCGCACCCGCTATGAAGACGCTGCCTTCGAGTGCGTATTCCACTTTGCCATTCAGTCCCCAGGCTATAGTCGTGAGCAGTCCAGATTTTGACTTGACCATTTTGGGTCCGGTATTCATGAGCATAAAGCATCCTGTGCCGTATGTGTTCTTTGCCATCCCTTCGGTAAAGCATGCCTGCCCGAAAAGTGCTGCCTGCTGGTCACCGGCGATACCGGCTATTGGTATTTGCTTCTCGTCAAAGATATTCCTGTCGGTCAGTCCGTAAAATTTGCTGGAGTCCATCACCTCAGGTAGGATGATGCGCGGTATCTTGAGCGCTGTCAGGATCTTGTCATCCCACTTTTTCGTTTTTATGTTAAAAAGCATCGTACGCGAAGCATTGCTGTAATCTGTGATATGCAGCTGGCCGCCTGTGAGCATATAGGTCAGCCAGGTATCTACCGTACCGAAGTATATCTCTCCATCCTCCGCTTTCTTGCGGGCGCCTTTGACATTGTCGAGTATCCATTTGATCTTGGTCGCTGAGAAATAGGCATCTATCACCAGCCCTGTCGAGTCCATGATATATTTGGCCAGATCCTTTTTGCGCTTGATCTCATCGCAGATAGGTGCAGTGCGCCTATCCTGCCAGACTATGGCATTGTAGAGCGGTTGCCCGGTCTTTTTGTCCCACATGATCGTGGTCTCGCGCTGGTTGGTGATGCCTATCGCGGCTATATGTGTGGCGTCGACATTGGCCTTGGCCATTACTTCGCGGGCAGTTTGTATCTGCGAGCCCCAGATCTCCATCGGATCGTGTTCGACATGGCCTGGGTGGGGGAAATATTGTGTAAACTCTTTTTGAGCCGTCGCTACTTGGTTACCGTTCTTATCAAAGAGGATAGATCTGGAACTGGTAGTGCCTTGATCCAGAGCTAAAATGTACTGCTGGCGCATTCTTCAGGGTTTGGTGATTGAAAGAAATAGCATATTTTAGCACTAAGATATATATTTAGCGTATTTGAGTATCAACAATACGATTTATTTATACGTCCGGTCATCGGGCAGGGTCAGGATACAAAGACCCGTTCGGCAGTATAAATGACTGCTAATCAAATATCTGGAACAAGAATTAATTGTTAAAATTGCTCCCGTTCCAGGTTAAAAAAATGTGAAAGAAAATTATTTGTTATGGCTAAGACAAAGTCTGTCAAACTGATAGAAGTTAAATCTGAGGTCGGCGCTGGTACCCGGGGGGCCAGTTTGGGCATCGAAGCGGTCAAAATCGCCGCCCTGGACTTCCGAAGTACCTTTTTTAAAAAGTTCCGGTCTATGCAGATCCCGGACGATAACGCCGCCCTCTATGGGGAGGTCGGGAGCCGCTATGCCCGCCGTATCAAGAGCGTCCTCAAAATGTACGAACGCATAGCTGCCGGGGTACGCGATGTGCTGAAAGACGGCAAATTTCCCATCATCCTCGCCGGTGACCACTCCAATGCCGGAGGCACCATAGCTGGTATCAAGATGGCCTATCCCGACTCCAATATCGGAGTCATCTGGATAGATGCCCATGCCGATATGCACTCTCCATATACTTCCCCTTCGGGAAATATGCACGGTATGCCTATGGCCGTTTCGCTGGGAGAGGATAATATAGAGAACAAAGTAAACGACCTCGACTACGAGACCATCGAGCTCTGGGAAATGCTCAAAAATGTGGGTGGTATAGCACCAAAGATCGAGTATCGGGATATTATGTTCATAGCCCTGCGTGACTATGAAGAGCAGGAAGGCTACCTGCTCAAAAAGAACAAGGTCAAGATCGTCACCACAGCTGAATTTAAAAAAATAGGCGTCGCCAAAGCATGCCGCGAGGCCATCAAATACCTGAGCCACTGCGATAAGATATACATCTCATTCGACGTCGATGCACTGGACCCGACTATTTCCAGAGGTACCGGCACACCTGTCAAAGGCGGCATCAACGAACGCGAAGCCGCCGATATCATCCTGGATCTCATCCAGAACGAGCGCGTCTGCTGCCTCGAGTTCACCGAGATCAATCCTACACTGGACTCTGAGAATGTCATGGCGGAGACGGTGTTTGAGATATTGCAGAAGGTGGTGAGGCAGATAGAGATACAGTAAAAATGAGTATGCTACTTCCTAATTTTGAATTCGCTGTTATTGGAGATGAAAAGCTACGGGATTATTGTCTTAATCCTGAACATCCTATGGGAAAGCATAAGGCCAAGGTATTCCTTAGGAAATTAAATTTGACTCAAAGCGATGCGCAACTTCTAAAGGATTTGATTCTTAAAGGTATTAGTGTAATTGAATGTGTTGAGTCGGAGTCATCAGATTTTGGACGAAGGTTTACGGTTGATTTTATTTTAGTTAATTTTGATAAAGAAGCGTTAGTCAGGACATCTTGGATAATAAAGACAGAAGAGTTTATTCCACGCCTTACTTCGTGCTACGTTATCGAAAAGTAAAATTAGATTATGAGAAGCAATTTAAAGATACTTGATGTTGTTGCTCTTTTGAGAGATATTCCTGAACAAAACCTTGTTAAGGGGCAGGTAGGCACTATAGTTGAAATTTGGGATGCAGGTGTATTTGAAGTCGAATTTTCTAATACGAATGGTGAAACATTAGCACTTGCACAGATTAATGAAAAGGATCTCTTGCTGTTACATTATCAGCTAAAGGCTGCATAAATAGGAACAGACATTTGAGATACTGCAGAAGGTGGTGAGGCAGATAGAGATACAGTAGTGGATCGTATGATATAAATCTCAATTTCTTTAAAATCCTTATAACCTATGACAGAAATAGAAAAGAGCTGTGTCAAATTAATCGTTTCAGCTGAAGTCGGAAGTATTTTGCAATACCTCTCAATCGGTGCATTTCAAGCTAAGGGAATAGAGCTTATAATGGAAGAGTTTGTAAAGGGAAAGAACAACTATCCAGATTGGCTACCCCAATATCGGATGATAAATCTTGAATTTGATAAAGCATTCACGGAATTATATAATCGCAATGTTGAGGATGAGGACTTAACTTTATTCTTTCAATCTTTCTCAGAATTACTGGAAAAGTATATTGCGCTTGCCGATATAGATTCTGAGCCAACTATTAGACCTTTCTCCTTTTTTCAATCAACGTTTTTGGCAAAAAACGATTTCAATTTCCAATTTACTTTTAACATAAAGGGAAATACGACAGATTATATCGAGGCGCTTAAAAAGGCCATAAATCTTGTAATAGATTACAATCATGGTAAAAACGAAGTTTTGGCTAGAAAAATATCTAAAGCCTACAATACTAAATCACGCAGAAAGCTATTTGCATTTAGTGCAGATACAAAGAATTGGTATGTTATTAATCCTTTAATAGGAATTGGCAATGAAAAATTCATTGCTTCTAAAGCAAGTATAGAGCCTCGTGAGAAAAAGCATACTGTAATAGTTAATGAAAACAATCTGGCGCAGAGCCAAGCAGTCTTGCCTGAAAATTGGAGAATCGATTCCGATGGTTTTGCTTTATAATGGATACGCCCAACGATGTAGCGTTGTATTCTAATCTATGTCAAAAAAGTCTTCTTCGTGCCAAAGATTTTTTCGAAACTCATTTGCAAGAAATAAAAAAGGATAGACAAGATCACTTCATAGGAAGTAAGGAAGAGACAAGCGAGTTTTATAACTATTTTGAAGATATTATTTCCGCAATAATTTTTGCATATACATCTATTGAGGCACTTGCTAACATCTGCATACCAAGTAACTATAAATATATAAAGGAGGGTGGTGATTCAGGCAAAAAAACAATTTATTCTAAGAAAGCAATTGAACGAGAATTCACGTTGAGAGATAAACTGAAAAATGTTTTATCAGAGGTTTTGTATACTGAAAATGTTGCTCAGGAACAGTGGTGGCCTCTTTTTATCGATTTGGAGAACTATAGAAATGAGATTATTCATACAAAACAAGTGGAATCGGAGGAGAGATATAGCAAACTATTGTCTAAAAAAGTATTTGAAATCATACAAGTCTATAAGTTAATCATAGAGTATTATGGTAAGCATATTGCTGACTATAGGCCTGGATTGTTAACAGAATTTCCTTATGGTTTTGGTCATGATTCCATTTATCCAAGTCTAACCTCTGAAGAAGGATATAAAGACTGGATAAAAACGTTATATAATCCTAGTAGCTTTTAGAAATTACGCATTCATCACCAACATAAGCAGGTTTTCGCTGTCGGCCTTGTCTACCGGTGGAGTGAAAAAGCTCGATACCTCTTAGATAGAAGCGATCATCAAGTCATCGGAATAATACGAAGCCCTTCTGTCCGTATCACTGAGCCGGTCCATAGGCCGAAAATATGGTATCCCGCTATCAGTCCGGCAGAACGAGATAAATAGCATCTTCCCTAAAATAAACAGGCCGCCCGGTCAGAGCGGCCTGCTATGACTAATAGTGCTTCCTTATTTAAGCACCAGCATCCTTCTTGTCTTCACAAATTCACCCGCCTTCAACTGATAGAAATATACACCGGCCTGCAGGTTGTCCTGCGCAAAAGATACAGTATGCGTACCTGCCTCCTGCCTTGTACTTACCAGTTCCTTTACCAGCCTGCCGGACTCATCATATATAGTCAGCGTCACCTGCTCTTCAGATGGTATGGTATAGGTGATACTCGTATTCCTGGCAAATGGATTCGGTACATTCTGCTGCAGGTTGTAGCCTGCGAGATAGTTCAGCGCATGTATACCGTTAGCCGTTTCCACATTGATCACGTATGGTGCAGCGAGCGACCCATCCACCTCATCGGGTGTCATCATTTGTGGTATATAGGTGGGTACATATTCTACATCATTATCCGTATCATATACCTTGTAGGTGATAGATTGATTTTCATTGGCCGTGTCGCCATGTATGGTTATAAAGAGGCGGTATACATTCAGCTGGGAAATATATTGCGGCTGCGCGAGACCTATGCATACACCATTGACGAAAGCACCGACCAGGTAATGGCTTTGATTGGTCGATGCACCATTGATTTGCAGGTCTGCCGTCACAGTCATATTCTGCTGATAAAGGTTTGACTCTACAGTCCAGTTTGGCAGGGCGCGATCTGGCGGTATCACTACCTGATTGATATCCTTGCCTGATCTCAGCCTGTATCCCTGTCCCGGGTACATATATGTGAGATTGCCTGCCCAGGCTGATGTGTATTGCATAAACTGGGTCTGCGATTTCAGCAGGTCATTATTACCGGGATTGATGACGTTTATATAGTCGCTGGCCACCGCGATCTTGTGGCGAGGGAAACCTATCCAGTTCCATCCCGTTGCGATGCGCATGATTGTATTGCCGGTTATAGCCTGGCCGGATATGTGAAGTGTATCCGCATGATTGATATTGATCATATAACTATTCGCCGTATTGAGTGCTATCAGCGATCCTGTCCATCCGCTGGCGCGCGTATAGAGCGCGTAGTTGTCTTTGCTCTTTACTATCAGGCTATCATTTAGTCGGATACCTTTCAGTAGGGTGGCAGGGCTCATGTCATTGTTAGTGACATCGAGGGAGAACCAGTTCCAGCCTGAGGCTAGCGGTATGGTCTGGAATACGCCGCCTGCATGCAACACATATGGTGCAGCGATCTGTCCGATGCTCGCATCTGCCAGGAATGGCAGTTTCTCTTTAGCCAGGTACTCTATACCCGACAGTGCGTTCCACATGCGGAAAGTAAAGGTATCGCCTTGTGTCGTGTTGCTATATACAGTCATATAGGCTGCATATTTATTGAGCGCTGTGCCGCTGTAGGTGATGTACCCTACTCCGCGGCATTCATCGCCTACGAATACCGCTATCATATCACGCCTGTCAGTCGACAGTGGCGCGCTGGAGTCAGTGGTACTATAGTTGGCAGTGATATTCATGTTTTTTGAGAAGTTGGCAGCGTTCACTGACCAGTTAGGAGCATGGGTCACCACATCGAGCGCGACGAAAAAGTTCAAGCGCTTGCCATGAGCGACTGCGATCACTGTATCCGCATAGTGACCCTGATTGAGAGAGGCGGATGAGGTGAAGGGCAGATGGAACTGTGATGGAGCCGATGGTGTACCCAGCGGCAGTGTATACGGGCCGGGCTGTGACAGCGTGAGCCATGATGGCACCTTGACTAGGGTGAAGCTATCTGCTGGTCCTACATTGAGCATAGTAGCAGAGACTATACCCGCAGATCCTTGCACGGTCGTGAGAGTAGCATTGGCCGGCGACCAGTATATCTTTGACCTATTGACCAGGAAACTCCATGAGATAGGTGGGCCTTGCTCGTTGCCATTGATACCATGTACTTTATCTACAGTGGCTGTGAGTACCACGCCGTCGAGGCTATCGAGCAGCGATGGTGGATTGGTCGTGATGACCAGTCCATTGCCAAAACAAGTAGCTGTAGCAGGTATCGTAGTCCCGCTATCTGCGCGCAGCAGCATGACTTCATAGCGCTCATATATCTGATTGCAGTCTATGTTTTGATTAAACTGGAGGCTTATATTGTCACTTATATCCAGCACCCCGTCAGCAGGCTGTGGAGAGCCATAGAGTGAGAAACTATTGCGATCTATCACTCCATTGAGCGGCGCCGAATAAGTAAAGACCGTATTGATACCCGAGCCGCATTTGGCGTAGGCCTGTATCTGGTAGTTGCCGTCATTGAGATTTGGGGTGTGGAATACTTCATACTCGTATATCGGATGTCCCTGCAGGTTAGCTGAGTCTAATATCGTGCTATTCATCACTGTCCAGTTAGATAGGGTACCGGTAGTGCCTACTGTCCTGTACTGCAGTCCTATTTCCTTCAGGCTTGGATTATTGACATTGTATCCCGCGAGGCCTACGAGGAGGGAGTCATGATTACTGCTATTGACCAGCCAGCCATCGGCAGGCTGCAGGATCGATACCTGCGAGCAGGTATTCTGAAAACGCGCAGTGATAGGTATGGTGATACCAATAAATGAATCGCATGATGATGAAAAGCAGACCCCCAGATTGGTATAGTCAGCTGCGAAGGTACCTTTCTCTACAGTGAGAATGATCGGCAGCGTAGCTCCGGAACCCAGTGTGAAATAGGCTGTGCCCTGGGTTATGTTTTGCCCTGCGGCTTTGACGATAGCGCCATTGGGATTGGACTCCGGATACAAGGATATAGCATAGGTACGTGTCTCCTGGCTTTCACTCTGGTTGTGCAGGTATGCTATGAATGAAGCAGGTGCGGTGGCAGGCACATTGTCTATCTCCAGCGGGTCTATGACCATAGTAGGGGCATCGCGCTGCTGTGTACCCGCCTCGTATGGACAGGCGCTGGCCCCGGCAAATATCCTGAAGATCGGAGATCCATATTTCCTATCACTACCGACATCTACGCTGTAGTAGTTTCCGACCACATCATCCTCGAGGTGATATGAATAGGTCGTAGTCCTATCCGTAGAGCCACCGTGGCTGCGGTTGGAAGAAGTATTAAAATCAAAAGATACTCCTCCATTGATATCGATGAGGCTACCGTCTCCTATACCTACGATAAAAGATTGGGCGTTATCATCAGTGGTGGTATAGCTCTGGCTGTTCGAAAAATTGCTATCTGCCACCTGGCTGTAGTCATAGGATGTACCGGAAGTAAAAGATATATTATGTGTATAGTTGGCAGATGCTTGTTGAGCTGAGTCAGTGGATATGGCCTTATTCCATATATTGATCTGATCCTGAAAAGATGCCTTGTTATGCGCTCCGCTATCCGGCGCAAGAGTCATCAGATGATACAGATTAGGTAAAATAGTACCCTTAAGTTCCCTGACCGAAAAGACGAACTGTGTAGATATGCTATCGATGCCATAGGCGAAAACACTATCTACTGTTGGTCTGCAAATGCTATCTACCTGCAGCCTGAATCCCTGGGCATATTTCATATTCATAGCTCCGCCTATAAACACATCTCCATTGAATCCTACATAGTTTGGATCAGAAGAGGTCGAGATCGTATTTGATGCAGTAAACGTCGCAGTGGTGGACCTGTTGTGATCCGAGCCAGTGCCTGATGTTGAATTTATAGTGATCTGGCCATATGGGCCAGGTATAGGGATACCAAATACCGGAATATTAATAGTATGCCCTACCTTAACACTCGTTCCGGTTGTGGTGTTATCACTGGAAGAAAAGTCAACATTTATATTTGTAGAAAAGCTCGAGTCCCTTTCGATGGAGCTGTAGCTGGCACCGCCCGGAGGATCATGCAGCACCATGATGGGTAGCTGAGGTGTAGTATTAAATGTAGGTGCCAGCGTCCTGACACCCTGTATGAGCATCCACGCGTTGTAGTTGGCCGTGAGGCTATTATCATTCACATATAGGTTCAGCAGTTTCTCATAGCGGTGTGTCGCAGCCAGGTCGGGTACATTGGGTTGCCCGGCTATGAACGGGTACAGGACAGTGCCGCCTGTGAAAGGCACAGTGGTAAAGCCTGAACCACTGACAGCGTCATATATCTGCAGCACACCTGAATCGCGCGGACAGGATGTGTGGATGCCGCCATAGTTGAAGTTCTCAGTGATCAGTATCCTGGCAAAGAAGGTTTCCCCCTGATTTACGAGGTATTCGCCTGTAGCATTGCACAGCTGCGGCACCTGCTGAAGTGCGATCTGCATAGAGTCGTGGTAGACGAAAGCTATAGCAGCATGTACACCGGTTTGCACCGTATCAAGGGTCACGGTGAAGCTGGTATCTCCACCATAGAATATGGTATCACCATTGGGCAATATGCGTATGGTGTCGGGTATAATAGTATATGCAGTGTCTGCTGTGATGGTAGTAGTGCTTACTCTTGCACTCAGGTCAGCACTCGTCACACTAAGCCTGCCCAGTGGCCCCTGAGTAGAGATGAGTGGATCAGGATTGTTTCCGACCGAGCTGTGAGGCACGCTGATCCTGTATGTCGTGCCCGGCAGTACGAGTAGGGTAGGATGAGTACCATCAAAGGATGCAAAACTATCTATGATCGGATTGGGATAGCTTGTGACATTGATAGTAGCATTGTTTACTATCCTGCTGTGGCAGGTACTTCTGAGGTCTATGGTCAGGGTGTCGCGCTTCATATCGCGGAAGTCTACACTGCCCATATTCGGCCCCGGTACATGTACCAATTGTGATGCGTGATCAAAAGTGTGGCCTAAGTACCTGAAAGAAATGTCATAGTCGCCTATAGAGCTGGCTGTATACGCGTATGCGCCGCTGCTATTGGTCTGTACAGTCGTAGCCAGGCCATTGACATATAGCGTAGCGCCTTGCAGTGGCAGATTGTGGAAACTACCTATATCGGCAAATTACACATGCCCGAGTTTCGTGATTACCGTCGTATCTATGAATTCCGATACGTTGACACTG
>JAOQAO010000100.1 GCA_025963485.1 Bacteroidota bacterium
CGATACCAGAGAGGACGAGGAATAAAATGTTCTGGCGGGTCAGGTTGTGCAGGTTCACGAGATTGCCGCGAAAGTATGCGATACCCCAGGCCAATATGAGAATCACGACGGTGCGTATGGCGGTAGCCAGGTCGGTATTGACATCTTTGATACCTATCTTGGCAAAGATCGCAGTGAGGGCAGCAAATAGTGCAGAGAGAAGAGCATATATCCACCACATAGAGAATAATATTAGTGATGGCTAAAAGTACAGATAAATATCGCTAGTGAAGCGAGCCTGATGCAGCTTAGTCTGCCCATTGCAGGAACAGGTACGGCAGCTCGCTTTCCCTTCTGTACATTCTATCCAGGATAGATTGTACCAGCGTATTGGATGAGCTGGACACATTGTCCTTGACAGCATTTGTATAGGATGAAGACTCCGGCAGGTCGTATGTAGGAGGAGTGATGATGAGCAGGTCGCCGTCCAGGAGAGCTACGTTATATGGATTTTTTGCTTTCATGATATTCGTTTTACTTATAATAGGTGTCTGTGGATATACGAAATTTGCCGGTGAAAAGATTTGCTTCTTTAACAATATTATGATTGTAAGGTCCTTTTAATCGAGGGTGTCAAGTGCCAGTGTCTCCGGGTGTGCGTCATGTATCATGCCGCGCCTCATTGATTGGCTGTTCTCTGTGCGCTCTTCCGCATGGTTTCCTATCCAGAAGGGTGCCGTATTTTCTTTTCCTTCGATACTTTGGTCTCCGTGGCTGAAGTTAAATTCCAGATGAAGGTCATTGATAGCATGCACTATTTGATGTACGATCGTATTGACGATACTGCTGAGCGTCCACTCACTCCGGAAAATATTCACATGGATCAGGTCAGGGTTGTCACGGTCATCATAGCCATGTACTCTCGGCGACCCTATATAGGTCAGCAGCCTGAGCTCCAGATCTGCATTTTTGATGAGGTCAGCTATCAGGGAGGCAGGTATGTCTGCCATATCAAACTGCTCTTTGGCCTTTATTTCTGCATAGAAACTTTCATCATGCAGCAATATATTGGCTGATGCTACTGCCTCTTTGATCTTTCTTATTTTGCCTTTATATACTATCGTTACCATTCTTCTTCTTTGTGTTTATCATATTTCACCGGTCTCAAAAAAGGCTATGGTAGGCGGCGCACCCCAAGTAACGCCGCCACCATGCTTCATCGGCCTTTGTATTCTTATCTCTCCTTTCCTTTTTCAGTAGCAGAGAGTATATTAGTCTTTTCGGATCTTTAGTCCTTTTTCCTTGTTAAAACCGGCTCTGAATAACAGCTCTTGTTTTGTTGATCCAAAGATAGACCAGCCCAAGCCGTGGCTAAGGGTCATTTATCCTGCGGAGCATTCTATTTATCCTGCGTCAGGTTCTGTTTATCCTGTGTAGGAATGCCTCAAAATGGGATATACCTAGAAAAGGGGATGGGGCCGTACTGGTAGGAAATAGAATGGCATACATCTGTAGCTTAGACGGGCCTATACCTTAAGGAAACTCAAAAATTCATCCTTGCGCGTACGGCTGATCTGGATCTCCGTATTTTCGCACATGATCACGTTGCCCGTATTGCGTATGTAGCGGGCTACTTTATCCAGGTTGATGAGGTATTGCTTGTTGATTCGCATAAATCTGGGCGGGACCAGTATCTCTTCAAAGTCGCCTAGTGTTTTAGCTACGATCAGGTCTTTTTTGTCGAACCTTTTGATCTGGGTATAGTTTCTATCCGCTTTGAGGAATATAATATCTTCAGTAGTGATGAGTTCCACGCCGTCTTGTGTAGGCAGTACCAGTTTGCTCAAGGTGGGTTTGGACAGAAATTCCAGATTGGCCATCAGTTTTTTCACAGACTGTGTGTCAATACTATCACCGCTCTTTTTGTATTTAGTCACTGCCATTATCAGTTCCTCTACGTCTACCGGCTTTAGCAGGTAGTCCAGTGCATTAAACTTAAATGCCTTCACTGCATAGGTACTGTGGGCAGTGACAAAGATGATCCCTGTCGGATGCTTCGGCAATTTTTTGAGTAGCTCAAAACCCGTCATGTCTGGCATCTCCACATCGAGGAATAGCAGGTCATAATCCGTTTTAGGTAGCGCCTTGATGGCTACTTTAGGATCGGTGAAAGTCGCCTGAACAGTCACGTCCGGGCAGTATTTACCTATCAGGAGTTGTAGTGTTTTTACATTATCCGGCTCATCGTCTATGATTACCGCTTTGATCTGGTCCATGTATTTGTTTTATGAGGAGAGGGGCAGTAGCACTGTCACCTCTGTTCCTTTGTTTTGGTTATTGTTAGTCTTGAGGTCCTTCACACTGAAAAAGTCTTTCGGGTTCTTTTCTTTCCATATCAGGTCCAGTGTTTCCTTGATGATATTCATAGCATGTGAGGTATGGCTCTCTTTTGTTTTATCCTTTTGCGCATGCCTGCCTACACCATTGTCTGTTACCTTTATCTTAAGTGTATTCCCTGATTTTGTGAAGAGGATATTTAATTTACCACGTCCATTTTTTTTAGGATTGAGGCCGTGTACGATGGCGTTTTCGGCCAGGGGCTGCAGTACGAGACCAGGTATGAATATCGTCTCGGGATCTACCCCGCGCATAGAGATCGTATAGTCGAACCTGTTTCCCTGACGCGAGTTTTCTATTTGTA
The DNA here is from genome assembly GCA_025963485.1 of Bacteroidota bacterium. Lineage (GTDB taxonomy): Bacteria > Bacteroidota > Bacteroidia > Chitinophagales > LD1 > UBA1941. The sequence goes on from JAOQAO010000100.1 coordinate 2,681, forward strand.
TATATAAGTGTAGTAGCTCTATATTGTCACTGAGGCGCACCAGTGGCTGTCGTGTCGTGTCGAGTATCATCCTGAGCAGTTTGGAAAATCGCACCAGGTACTTATCAGCATTTTCGATATTGCCTTCGAGCATTTCGCGCCTCATACTGCTCAGTGCATTGAATATGAAATGTGGGTCCATCTGTGCCCTTAGCGCTTTGAGTTCGCTCTCCACCTGCTTCAGGTTTGCTTTCTGCAGCTCACGTTCGTTCTTCTCGGATTCGTATTTGCCCTGCATGTCGAGTACTGCCCGGCTCAGCTCGTTATCATAAAATTTCTTGTAGTATTTCACGAAGGTGTGAGAAGCCTTCAGTGCTGACTGGTAGTCGCCTTCGGCTTCATACAGCACCACGGCCATTTCGGCCAGGTCACGGTTCAGCATAGGATCGTCTGCCTCTTTGGCCTGAGCGCTCACCGTTTCAAATAGCTCCCTGCATTTTTTCAGGTCTTTCAATTCAAATGCGATACGCGCCAGCTGGATATTGGAGGTCAGTACGTAGGAGATCATATTGGCGAGCTGCGAGTAGCGTACACACTCATTGAACTTCTCACGGGCCTCTTTCCATTTGCCCATCTGCATATAGATGTCGCCCTGATTATTGTATGCCTTGGCTGCAGCGCTGTTATCATTATTGAGTAGGGAAAATTTGATGCATTTCGAGTATTCCCTGAGGGCCTGCTCATATTTTTTCTCTCTTTTGAGCTGCATCGCTGTATTGAAATGCAGGATCGCACTCAGGTCTTCGACTCCTGATTTGCCCAGCATGGCTGAAGCTTTTTTCAGCGTACGCATACCTGCTTCATTATTCTCGATAGCAAATTGAAGAGAAGACAATTGTATCAGGCTGCGTGGTACATCAGCAAAGTTCCCGCTCGATTCTTTTAGTTCGATGGCTTGCTGGAGGCAGTAGATCGCTTTCTGGTGTTGTTTGGCAGGGATGTGTACAGCGGCGAGATTTTCATAGCGGATATAGATAGCCTTGATGTCACCTATCTCCTGAGCTACCGCCAGGGAGCGCTGCAGGTATTTTTCTGCCAGGGTGTATTCACTCCACTGGAGATGACTGAGACCCTTGAGGCTCAGTGTTTTCATACGGATCACTGGATCCAGGTATAGGAAAGAAGGCATCTGCTCGATGCTCGTGAGCAGCTTCATAGCTTCCGGTATATCTTTTCCGATGAAGTGCTTTTGTGCTTCATCAAAAAGTAGCTGGGCTGATTTACTTTCTTTTTTCATTCATTATCGCACATCATAGTTTCATAAATAGCTGAGGCCAAGCTACTGAAAAAAATACTTGCTTTCCTATTTTAGTTCTTATTTTTGGAGGAATACCCTTGCTAACGTGTAGAGCCGAAGAATTAGCGCTATTTTAATTTTTTTATTACTCAATTTCTCTGCATGAAACTCTCCATTCTTGTGCTAGCCTGTGTTTCCGTCTTTTTTTTCGTCAATGATCTCTCGGCCCAGACCCGTGAAGATATTCAGCCACTAAGCTTTAGTACGTCTTCCCGGCTTTTGGGCGAACCTGCTGTCCGTACATTTTCCTTTGATGCCGCAGCTGCGGCGAGCCGCGATACACGGGAAGATAAACTCGGCCACATGCCGCGGTTTGCACATATGATCGGTGCTGATATCAATATGGTCACCTCCGGTACCTGGACCGAATTGCCAAACGGCGATGGGATATGGCGCTGCAGGATCAGCTCACCGGGGGCGCTTGGCCTTTTACTATGCTATGACATGTTTCATTTACCAGAAGGTGCATCTCTACATATATATACGCCGCAGAGGGATGAAGTAATAGGCGCCTTTACTTCTGCCAATAATCCTGCGAGCGGTTACTACAATACAGGTCTCGTCCACGGCAGCGAATGTATCATAGAATACGACGAACCTGCCGCGAGCCGTGGCAGGGGGCAGCTGCATATATATGGTGTAGGCCATGCCTACCGTATGGTGCCGGGATACAAGGCTAGCCGTGATTTTGGGACATCTGCATCATGTGAGGTCAATGTGGCATGCCCTGAAGGCAGGCTCACACAGGACCAGAAAAATGCGGTCGTCAGGATACTTGTCAAAACCGGCACTGACTTCGGTTGGTGCAGCGGTACGCTGATGAATAATACAAGCCAGAATTGCGCACCGCTGATATTATCAGCCGACCATTGCTATCAGGATGAGAATAATGGCTATACGGCAGCGTCGACAGCTGATCTCAATCAGTGGGTATTTTATTTTAATTATGAATCATCTACATGCGCCAATCCTTCGGCGGAAGGAACTTTGGGAAACCATACTGTCACCGGCTGTACATTCAAGGCGGCCAGCCTCGACAACGGCGGTACGAATGGCTCTGACTTTGTACTCATTCAGGCCAGTCACAGTGTGCCTTTGACATACCGTCCGTATTACGCCGGATGGAATAGCAACAACCTTCCTGCCCATGCAGGAGTGAGTATACATCATCCCGACGGTGATATTAAAAAGGTTTCTACTTACGCTGCTTCACTTGTGTCTTCTCATTGGGGCAACTTTACGTTTGATACCCACTGGGACGTCGAGTGGGCACAAACACTGACAGGAACCGGAGTGACCGAGCCCGGCTCATCGGGTTCGCCGATTTTTGATTTTAGCAATCGTGTCGTCGGAACACTTACCGGTGGTATATCCAGCTGTACCCTACCCACTGCACATGACCGCTATGGCAAATTGTCCTACCACTGGACCAGCGACGGGCTGACATCGAATCAGCAGCTGAAGCCCTGGCTGGATCCGGGTAATACGGGTACTACCATCTTCGATGGGCAATATGCACCCTGCTCACCGACACTGTCCTTTGATGCAGCGGTCATGGCTATACTACAGTCAGGTCCGGTTTGCGACCAGAGCGTGGCTCTCACAGCTACGTTGGTCAACTACGGCAATCAACAACTGACTGAAGACTCCCTGACCTTCACTATTGATGGCGGCTCGCCGCAGACCCTGTTCTGGAGTGGTGCGCTTAATCCGCTCGAATCCGATCAGGTTTCGCTCCCGGCGCAGAACCTTCCCATAGGCGATCACACCATAACTATTGCCAGCTCTGCACCAGATGGGAATGTAGATGGCAATACAGCCAATGATAGCAAGACATCCACATTTACTGTTTACCCGGCTGCGGGCCATTATACATTCACGCTGCAGACCAGTGACCGTGGTAGCAATGTGTCATGGGAGCTGATAGATGCCAATAATATGATCGCCTATGCGGGTGGCCCTTATACCAATACAAATCAGACCATCACGCAGTCCTGGTGCCTGCCCGTGGGCTGCTATACGTTTACAGTCTTCAACTCATCCAGCCTCGGGCTGAAAGGTATCATCACTGACGGTACTTATAATATTGAGGACAATAATGGCAGCTCGGTAGCAGCCTTGCGCAATGTCAACTTCGGAGCGCAGGAGTCCACCAATAATATTTGCAGCTCAGCTGTGGCGGGTGTAGCTGATCTCCCCGCGTTGTCAGGTATCACTATATATCCCAATCCCTCGTCCGGCACATATATGATCACTCATACTACAGATATCACTTCACTTGTTATTACAGACGCCCTTGGCAGGACTATCAGCACTGCTGCTATGAGAGGAGAGCAGGCCCGTCAGGTGGACCTGGGCGCCCAGGAGAGTGGGGTCTATTTTTTCCATCTCACGTCCGATCAGGGTAGTATTACTAAAAAAGTCATATTGACCAGGGAGAAATAGTCTGAAAGCTTGTCATACGAGGGACTTAGTTAAAGCCATGCCCCTGAGCCTTTTTTTTAAGACAAAAGCATTATCATTACAATCAAAACCCTGACAGTGGAACTATTTTCAAATGAGAAATTTCAGTTGAACCTGAAACGCCCTTTAGCCATTTTTGATCTCGAGACGACGGGTATTGACTTCGTCAAAGACCGTATCGTAGAGATCAGCGTCATCCGCATCGACCCGGACAATACCCGCACCCAGGTGACCATGCGCGTCAATCCTACTATCCCTATCCCTATAGAATCCTCCACGATACATGGTATCTATGATGAGGATGTGGTGCTGAGCCCAAAGTTCGCCGATGTAGCCAAAGAACTTTTTGACCTGCTCGATCCATGCGACCTGGCAGGGTTCAATAGCAATCGTTTTGATATACCATTGATACTGGAAGAGTTTATCCGCGTGGGCCTCTGGATGGATATAGAGTCGCGCAATCTGATAGATGTGCACCGTATCTATACACTCATGGAGAAGCGCGACCTGACGACAGCTTATAAATTTTACTGCGATAAAGAGATCGTCAATGCGCATAGTGCAGCGGCCGATACAGAAGCTACAATGGAGGTACTTTTTGCGCAGCTTCAAAAGTATGAAGACCTCAAAAACGATATGCGTTTCCTGCACGATTTCAGCAATGATGAGCGCTACCTGGATAGTGGCAGGAGGTTTATCTATCAGAATGGCAAGCCCTCTTTCAACTTTGGCAAGCATAAAGGTAAGTCTATAGAGGCGGTGCTCAAGGAAGAGCCAAGCTACTACAACTGGATGCTCAATGGCGATTTCCCGGAGCATACCAAGCAGAAACTTCGTGAGATCAAGGGCGCGTTGGGCAAGCTGGTCGGCAAATAATACATTGACACGCTTTTGTCATTTCTGTGTAGCGTATTGGCTGCCAGGCCTGAATATTATATTTTAGCCCGTATAAATAACTGTGATGAAGAAGATCCTGCTGACCTTTGTGTGTATTGCTTTTCTAGCTCTGACGGTTTCTGCTGCCGCCGGGCCCGGCCAGAAGGTCACTCACACCATATCATTGAATTTTCCCTTCGCTCCGCATGTTTCTGGCTCTGCCGCGCTGACCAGCTATGCCAGTATCACTGACACCTGCTCATACCTGGCTACTACTGAACCATATATCAATGACGGCAAAGTGCATGATAGTATCACACTCATATCCTGGTACGAAGGTGTGCTCAAGGGGATACTGAAGGCTTCGCGCGGCACGCTCGTCCGCAAAGATACCATCCGCGTAGTCGGCCTCCAGGCTATGGAGATCGAGTACGTGCGCGGAGACAAAAACTCACTGCCTGTTACTTTTTGCTCGCGGGCGCTGCTGGCCAATGGAGAACTGCTTGTCTATTCTTTCACAGCTCCTTCACTGCGATATGATAAAATGAGTGGATTGAAGAAGCAATTCTTTTCATCCATTCAATTGCGCGGAGATACAGTCATTACACAGTATCAGCCGAGATCAATAGCTGCCGCCCCGGCCACGTCGCCTTCCCCCGCTGGCGCGGTCATCGCCAAAAGTGATTCAGCTTCTCATTCCCCAGCCACGCCTACCCGTTTCCTCGATAGCCACGCAGGCAGTGTGATCAAGATGTTTGGTTTACTGATCTTGTTCTGCGCGATTATTTATTTCTTTGCTACACTATCCCGTAGAAAGGGATAAAACCTCTTTTTTCTTTCTATTTTAGGGCAAAATATTTCGCATGAGAAAACTATGTATTCTTGCTTTGGCCTGTGCCATATGGACGATCGGCTGCTCAGAAAAGAAGGTCCCGGTATCGACATTGCCTACAGAGAAGTCAGTCCCTAAATACAGCGAAGTACAAAACGGCGGTGTCAGGATGATACCCGTGAGAGGCGGCAAGTATAAGGTCTGGACCAAGAAAGTAGGAGATGGGCATATCAAAGTCCTTCTGCTGCATGGTGGGCCGGGATTGACACATGAATATTTTGAGTGTTTGGAGAGTTTCTTTCCTCAATCGGGTATAGAATTTTACTATTACGATCAGTTGGGCTCGCATTATTCAGATCATCCTACGGATACGGCGCTGTGGAGTGTGGATCAATTCACCGACGAGGTAGAGGAAGTGCGCAAGGGCCTCGGACTCGATAGTTTCTATCTCCTCGGCCACTCATGGGGGGGCATGCTGACCATGGAGTATGCTGTGAAATACCCCGACCACCTCAAAGGCGCGATCATTTCCAATATGACGGCGAGCATACCTGATTATGTAGTCTATATCAATAAACTCCGCGATAAAGAGCCGGCTGAGGCCGTCAACAAAATGAAAAAGTACGAAGCTGCTAATCAAAGCGATAATCCCGAATACCAGAAGCTCGTGCAGAACCTATACAATAAATACATCTGCCGTATTTCACCTGTTTGGCCGGAGCCATTGTCACGTTCTTTTGCTCATATCAACTCGCAGGTGTATAATACTATGCAGGGCAATAATGAATTTGTCGTGACGGGAAAGTTCAA
>JAOQAO010000145.1 GCA_025963485.1 Bacteroidota bacterium
GCCGGGAAGAACTTCTTCAGTCCCTGATGCACGATGTCCTGCCGCTCGGGGCTGGAGCAGCCAGAACCGTAGAAGTATATCTGCTTCACCGTCTCACGGATAGCATGCAGTTCCTCACTTTTGCAGAGCTCGCGATATATCGCATCCGACGGGTAGTAGAAGGGATTGAGCCCGATGGTCTCTATGATGTCCGCTCCTTTGGTGAGCCAGCTGGTCTTGGTAGAGCCAGAGTCGGCGACTAGTATCATCTATGGTAGTATTATGCAGTCTAATATAACTATTTCCCCAAGAGCCTAAAAAAATCTAGTTTTGGCGGCATGTATTAAACGTCATTGCGAGGAGGTACGACGAAGCAATCTGGAAATATGCCGTAAAACAGGACCTGACCTTTACCACTGATACTCTTTGTGTCTTTGGTTACAGATTGCTTTCCACAGGATGCTGCGCACGACTTTTCTCATGTTTATTTTTTGCATGAAAAAAGATCTCGCAATGACGTAGGTTTTTGATTAGGGTGCTTGAGAGGATAAAATATGCATACAGAGATAGGACATAATATAGAAGAGGCCGCAGCGCTATTGCGCGCCGGGTCACTCGTGGCCATCCCTACAGAGACCGTCTACGGCCTCGCCGGCAATGCGCTGAATGAGGATGCTGTGCTGTCCATCTTCAAGGCAAAGAACCGTCCCTTCTTTGATCCCCTGATCGTGCATACACACTCGATAGATGAGATAAGAAAGCATGTATCAGAAATTCCGGACAGATTATTGCCGCTCATGGAGCGATATATGCCCGGACCACTTACTGTATTGCTTCGCAGAAAAAGCGTTATACCCGACATTGTCACGTCCGGATTGGAGAGAGCAGCCTTCCGCATACCGGATCATGAGCTTACTTTATCTCTGCTGAGATCGCTTGACTTTCCGCTCGCTGCGCCGAGCGCAAATCCCTTTGGCTATATCAGTCCCACCTCCGCCGCGCATGTATACGCTCAGATGAATGGAGTGATCCCCTATATACTCGATGGTGGTGATTGCCGGGTGGGTATAGAGTCTACCATAGTGGGAGTGGAGGGGGATGCGATCATAGTATACCGCCTCGGTGGCCTTTCATTGGAGCAGATACAGTCGCTGGTAGGAGAGGTGAGGGTAGTGAGCGAGAGCTCATCAGATCCATCAGCGCCTGGTATGCTGACCTCGCATTACGCTCCGCGCAAACCTCTCATCATAGGCGACATCAAAGAACTTATACATACTTACCGCGATAAAAAAATAGCCGTCATTAGTTTCTCCGAAAGATATGATGTACCCCATCAGTATATATTGTCTCCGTCGGGAGATATAGACGAAGCGGCAAAAAAGCTATTCGCCGCTATGCGCGAAATGGACGCCACGGACGCAGATCTTATAATAGCCAAAAGCCTCCCGGAGGGAGGCTTAGGTAGAGCTGTGAATGACAGGCTAAAGAGGGCTTCTCACCCTCTTTGACCTTATCGTGATTATGTTTATTTGTCCTTGAGGTATCCCATCATCAGCATAGATCCTGTGAGGCCTGATACCGAGACCGTTTGAGCTTGGTCAGCGAATGTCGGAGTCTTGTTGAATGTAGTCTTAAGACCATTCACTGTATAGTATCCGTTCCATGAAGCTGTTCCGCTTCCTACGAAGTTCTTGATGACGAGTATTTTGCCTGCAGGTACTGTGTAGTTACCGGTATTGAGGTCAAAAGTCACCCAGGCGTATCCTTTTGCTACTGTGAAACCTACCATCGAAGTACCACATGATGTAGAAGTGATAGCTTGCCCTTCAGGTATTGTCAGCGGATATTCAGTGATAGTTTTGCCTGCTGCTGTTCCTGTTATAGCCTGGCCTACACCTGAGCTTGAGAATCCTGTGCTGGCTGCGCCAGAAGCGAGGAATACACCGTTCAGTACTGTACCGTAGTCAGAGCATGAAGCGCTGCCGTTGTGTGTGATCTGTGTGATATAGAGCGTCTGGCCTGTAGGTACTACATAGTTGAAAAGGCCATCCTGGCGTATCGGAGTGATGTTCATGAATCCATCCGGATAGTCTGGTGAAGACAGGTTAGTTTTGTCAGCATACATAGCGTATGGTACTGACAGGAACTGTACTGTGCCTACTGTAAGGTATGATGTACCTCCGTTTGTATCGATTTCTGCCTTGAGGAAGAAAGAGCCTTTAGCCCATGCGATAGTAGAGAAAGTTCCGGATAGTACTGTGCCGTTTCCGATCTGCAGCGATACCAGGCCGTTTGCATCTGTAGTAGCTGTTTGTCTTTCTGAGTAAACTGTAGGTCCTACTGCGCTGCCGTCATTTACAGACAGGCGGAGTGCGATACCTTTACTTTTGACTGGTGAGCCTGTTGGACCATAGGCTACTGCCTGATAGTTGAAGGCTTGTGGCGCTCCGCAATATGCGACTATCGTCACAAGCAGAGCAAAGAGGGACAGGGTAATTTTTCTCATTGTTATTGTTTTAAAATTTTAGTGTTTATAATTGTTTTTCCGTTTGACATAGCGTGTACTACATACATTCCTGTAGCGAGGCCGGAGAGGTCAGCACCTGCGGGCTGGTAAGGAGCATTGTATACTTCCTGTCCCATCACGTTGAATACATAGATGTGTATGTTGTCTTCGATAGAGTTGACATGTATCACATTTGAAAATGGGTTTGGATATACCATTGCATTTTCTGTAGTAGATACCTCATCGATCGCCGTAGTTGCCGCTACGATAGTTTTGCTTGCGACGAGAAATCCTTGTGAAATACCGACTTCGTTAGTTTGAACCATTCCGGCTATCGGCTCGCCGATGGACATTAGCATCTGCATCCCTCCCGGAGTACCTATAGTGCCTCCGCCAGAGTTGAAGACTGATCTGCCAGTGTTGGACTGCGCAAAGGAAGCTGCAGTCATCAATGACACAAAGATTAAAAGGTAGGTTTTTTTCATTGTTTTATGTTTTTCTTACCCATGTTTACGCATCCCTCTTTTTTTTGTTTCAGTTAAATAACTATTTACGCCGCTTTCTGTACAACATCTATACTCAGCTTTATATGTATATATATGAATGGATGCCAGGTTTTTCCCCGGGCATCCTGTCTATTCAGGCGGCAATAGGAAGCCCCGGAGATATGGACATAGTTCTGTATTATAAGAAGAGGAGCGAAATGATCTTATCGTAAATGAGAATTTGAACAACATACACTATGTGAATTTCAGGCTCGTCGGTTTTTATTCACCCGCCCCTTGCTTTTTTTAAAAAGAGGGCTACTTTTGCACCGCGTTTGCGAGACAACGCGATTGTAAATCAAAACACCATATAATGGATAGTTATCCGAGTTGTAGACATCTGATTATTTAAAGACCCTTACCCGGATCGCTCTTAGCTTCCCTGTCGGGGATTAAAAAGCAAGAGCCATGTTCAAATTTTCAAACTTCATTATAAGGATGCTGCCGGGCTTGGGCAGCATTACCACCTATTTTTCCAATATCAAAGGAGGGCAAAGCAGCAACACGACCAACGTAGCTGCCAGTATAAAAGTCGCCGCCTCCAAGGGCAAGGGAGACCTGTTTGCCCTTCTCGGCAGTGCGGAGAGCGGACTGACCGAAGAAGCCGTAGAGCAAAAAAGAGAGGCCTTCGGTCTCAATGATGTAACCCACGATAAGGCGCCTGCATGGTATGTACAATTGATCCAGGCATTTATTGATCCATTCATTGGCGTATTGATGTTGATTGCCATCGTGTCCTTTATCACGGATGTGGTGATGGCAGGACCGGGCGAGCGGGATTACAAAACGGTGATTGTCGTCGCTACACTGATCATACTTAGCTCGATGATCCGTTTCTGGCAGGAGTTTCGCAGCAATATAGCTGCCGAGAAGCTCAAAAGCCTCGTCAAAACTACCGCAACAGCCCTCCGCAGCGGTACCGGACGCACAGAGATAGATATCAAAGAGATAGTTCCCGGTGACATCATATACCTCTCCGCGGGCGACATGATCCCGGCCGACTGCCGGGTACTCCAGTCCAAAGACCTCTTTGTGAGCCAGTCTATCCTCACCGGTGAGGCCATGCCTGTAGAGAAAAAAGACCTCGTAGAAGAAGCCGCTCACACCAAATCACCCCTGGAGCTGGAGAATATCTGCTTCATGGGTACTAATATAGAGAGCGGTACCGCAACGGCGATAGCGGTCACTACGGGCAGCGAAACTTATTTTGGCAATATCGGCAAGTCGCTCGTAGGCAAACGGCCGGAAACAAGTTTTGACAAAGGCGTAAAAAGTGTGAGCTGGCTGCTTATTCGCTTTATGATCGTGATGGTGCCACTCGTCTTCTTGCTCAATGGTTTTATCAAGCATGACTGGCTGGAGGCTTTCCTCTTTGCATTGGCTTTGGCCGTAGGCCTGACGCCGGCCATGCTCCCTATGATCGTCACTGCCAACCTGGCTCGCGGTGCTGTCAATATGAGCAAGCGCAAAGTCATAGTCAAGCGCCTCAACGCTATCCAGAATATCGGCGCGATGGATATCCTTTGCACCGATAAGACAGGTACGCTCACGATGGATAAAATCGTTCTCGAGCGCTACCTCAATGTCAATGGTGTCGAAGATACCGAAGTGCTAAAATGGGCCTACCTCAATAGTTTCTATCAGACCGGCCTCAAAAACCTCCTTGACATAGCAGTACTCGACCACGTAGAGATCAAAGACTATCTCAGGGTGGAAGAGACTTTTACTAAAGTCGATGAGATACCTTTTGATTTTCAGCGCCACCGTATGTCAGTCATCCTCGCCCAGGAGAAAAATCACAAGCACCTCCTCATATGCAAGGGTGCGGTGGAGGAGGTACTCGACCTTTGCACACATTCATTTGATC
>JAOQAO010000193.1 GCA_025963485.1 Bacteroidota bacterium
ATACATTCAGTCCGGCGACTACTGGCGTGTACTACTTTGGCCATCATGACTCATGCCCTACATCAGCTCCAAACGGTATTGCATTTGATGATTTCTCTTTGCAACTTTCGCCGTCGTGTATAGCACCAACTGCATTGACGACCAACTCAACAACATCGACTGGTGCTACAATATCATGGACTGCATCCCCATCTTCTCCGGCCAATGGCTATATATGGGAAGTAGTAGCATCTGGCGCCGGTTCGGGGGCGACACCTATAGTTAGCGGCACTACCGCTGCTGGTGTGACCACTGCTACGATCTCAGGCCTTGCTACCAATACACCATATGATGTATATGTCCGCGCGGTATGTAGCGCCATTGATTCGAGCACATGGGCAGGTCCTCTGTCATTCACTACTACGTGCAGCAATGCCGTATTGCCTCTCATCGAAGGGTTTAATAGCACGACTATCCCTTCATGCTGGTCACAGCAATATGTGGTGGGTACTTCCAATCTGCAGTATTTAGCGGCATCTCCAAACCCTGCTACTGTACCTCAGGAAGGTTCTGACTATGTTTACTGGAATTCATATAACATTGCTAACAATCAAGAAACAAGACTGGTATCACCTCCTATCACCACCACCGGTACGGCGAGTGTAGACATCAGTTTCTATTGGGACAATGACAATAATACAAATTACAATACCGGTCAATACCTCGCTGAGGGTGTCACGGTACAATACTCAACGAACGGAACGACATGGACTAATGCACAGTTCTTCCCAAGGCACGATAGTACTTTGGCAGCCGGTACATCTCAGTGGAAACAAAAACTACTGACCTTGCCAGCAGGTGTAGGCAATCAAGCCACGGTATATATTGGCTTTAATTTCCATTCAGGTTATGGCGACAATAGCAGCTTTGACAACCTGCATATATATGCTACACCAGCTTGTGCAGGATCTCCATCTGCCCTCACCACTGTCAATACCACCAGCAGCACAGCCATTGTATCATGGACAGCAGCATCTCCTGTACCCGCTGTAGGCTACAATTGGGAAGTAGTGGCATCTGGAGCAGGCCCAACAGGTACTCCTATAGCGTCAGGAAGTACAGCTACTGACTCCGCGATCATATCCGGCCTTTCGCCTAATACGATTTATGACGTCTACGTGCAGTCTGACTGTGGTGGAGGCTCGGGTACAGGTATATGGGCTGGTCCTTTGTCACTCTCCACACCTTGCGTCAACACTACTCTTCCTCTGATACAAGGCTTTAATAATTCAACAATACCATCCTGCTGGTCACAGCAATATGTAGTAGGAACGGATGACCTGCTCTATACTACTGGAGCTGTCAACCCAACCACTACTCCTCAGGAAGGCACGCATTATGTAGAATGGAATTCTTATGGCTTTGGTGCCGGTGCTGAAACAAGATTGGTTTCAGCACCTATCACTACTACGGGTACAGCCAGCGTTGATATCAGCTTCTATTATTTCAATGAGAATAGCACCAACTACAACTATCCTGCAGAGGGTATGGAAGTGCAATACTCCCTGGATGGTACCACCTGGACTGATGTGCAATTCTATGCAAGGCAAGATAACTCTCTGCCTCCCGGTGTAGGACGTTGGATTAAGAAAAACCTGACCCTCCCTCTCGGAGCCGGCAATCAATCGACTATATATGTTGGATTTAAGTTCCATTCGGAGTTTGGAGACAATGTAGGATTTGACAATCTCAATATATTCCCTACCCTGCCATGTGCCGGAGGACCTACCAATATCCTGGCTTCAGCTGGATCTACCACAACGGCTACTGTCAACTGGACAGCAGGCAGCCCTGCACCAGCGAATGGTTATAACTGGGTAGTCGTAGCGTCCGGCGACAGTGCTACCGGTACTGTGATCGCATCAGGTACTACTGCAGCAGGTGTCACTACGGCATCTATATCCGGCCTCACAGCCAATACGCCATATGATGTATATGTCCAATCGAATTGCGGTGGTGGTCTCGGTGTAGGCTACTGGGCCGGGCCGGGCGCATTCAGCACTCCTTGTAATGCTATAACTACATTGCCATGGACTGAGGGATTTGAAGGTATGTCTACCGTAGGCACAGATATCATGCCTCCATGCTGGCTTAGCACCCCTTACGGCCGTTGGAGTTCAGAGAATGCTCCAATAATCTTCCCGCCTAACATTAACGCACGTGGTGGCACTCACTACCTGTTGAATAGGTATAATGCGCATGATACGGTATATACACCTAGCTTTACGCTGACAGGTGGTACGCAGTATGAATTCTACTTCTACTACCAGACAGATGGAGACAACGGCTGGGATACTATAGCTGCTATGTACGGTTCATCGCAATCACCATCAGGCATGACCTATGCAATCGGAACGCCGGTCGTAGGTGCTGCGAATCTCAATTATATCAAGTATTCTGCAATATTCACCCCAGCTACTAGCGGAGATTATTTCTTTGGTGTACAACTGGTAGCAGGAGGAAATCCAAACAATATTGCTTTTGATGACTTCGGCCTGCAGCTGGTGGTCCCATGCCCTAACCCTCCTCTGGCCGGCGTCATAGCAGGACCATCGAGCGTATGTCCGGGAACCCAAACAACTCTGACATTGACAGGATATTCTCCATTTACAACGCTGCAATGGCAGATTTCCTCAGATTCTGTAAACTTCACAGATATCGCATTAGCCAATGGAGACAATGTAATTGACTATCCGACTCAAACTACTTATTACAGAGTAAAGGTAAATTGCGCCGATTCGTCTTATACTCCTATTTTTGCTATTCATATGAGTTCGCCTACGCAGTGCTATTGCACAGCTGGACTAGGAGGATTCTGCGGTGGCAACAATATAGATACTGCACAGATATTGGGTACAAATTTCTATGTAAACTACACCACCTGCAATACGACTACAAATGGAGATGCCTATACGGTATTCCCTCCTGTGGGTGACTCAACAGTGACGCTGCAAAGAGGTTCAGCTTATACGCTGGCGCTGCATATGACAGGTACCAGCATATCATCCGCATGGATTGATTATGATCAAAACGGAACATTTGATGCAAATAGCAGGGAATGGGTACAGATCACAATAGCTTCTAACAATGGTACTGCTGTACTCAATGTTCCTCCGGATGCAGCCCTTGGCGCTACTGGATTCCGCATACGTAGCAGGAACTTCGGTAATCCGAATGATTCTGTCGATGCATGTACAAACTTTGGCTCTGGTGAGACATTTGACTTCATCATCAATATCGTGGATTCCAATTGCGCTCATACGCCTACTGTGGTAGATACAGTTACTCCTGTATCATGCTTCGGCCTGAGCAATGGCGCTATTGCACTTTCACTCTCTGGTGGTTTGCCTCCATTTACACATAGCTGGTCATCTGGCGGCAGTGCAGCCACGATCTCCAATCTGCCGGCAGGCTCTTATACGGATACGATCTCGTTTAATAACGGGTGTACATACGTCTTTGGCCCTATAGCTGTGACGCAGCCGACAGTTTTGGCTGCGACTATAGACAGTACCACTGCGGTGAAATGCTTTGGTGGCAATACAGGTGCGGTATACGTGAGCGTGAGCGGCGGTACAGCGGGCTATTCTCATCACTGGAGCAATGGCTCCACTGGTACCGGACTCACCGGAGTAGCTGCGGGATCTTACACAGATACGATCACGGATAGTCACGGATGTACTGTGATATTGGGCCCTGATACAGTCACCCAGCCTGCAGCACCTATATCTATAGCACTGGACTCTACTCATGCAGCGAAATGTAACGGCCAGAATAATGGCGCTGTATATATCACAGCGAGTGGCGGTACCGGTCCATATACCTACCTCTGGTCTAATACTGCTCATTCTACCACTGATGATGTCTCCGGCCTTCCAGCGGGTGCTTATACAGTAGTCGTCACTGACAATAACCTCTGTACGGCATCTGCATCCGATACCGTGACACAACCTGGTGTCCTCACTATCGTGACAGATAGTGTCATTAATGCCAAGTGCCATTCTTCAAATGATGGCTCTATCTACATCCATATCACAGGTGGTACTATACCGTACACATACGCATGGACCGGAGGCTCTACAGCACTTGACCTGTTCTTCAAACCTGCAGGTGCATACACCGTCTCTGTGACTGATCATAATGGCTGCTCGGCTACTGCTACCGATACGATCCATTCGCCATCGGCTATAGCTATCACCAGCACCATCGTCAACCAGATACAGAATGGAACGCTTGGATCCATTACGCTCAATGTCTCCGGAGGTACCGGCTCATACACATACCTGTGGAGCAATAGCGCCACGACGAGCAGCCTGGCTAACCTCACAGCTGCTGTGTACAGAGTCACTGTCACTGACCAGAATGGATGTACAGCGACTCAAGTGGATACGGTGCAGCTCATCCTGGGTATCACCGATGCCACTGGAGATATCACCAACTTCAATATCTACCCTAACCCGTCGTCAGGAGTATTTAATGTGGTGGTCGAGCTTAGCCATTCAGTACCAGTGGAAATGGAGGTATTCTCTATCACTGGCCAATCTGTAGAAGTATCTCCTAAGCAGAGCTCATCTAACAATACCTACCAACTCGACCTGAGTGCTGAGGCGGATGGCGTATACTTCGTCAAGGTAAAAGCAGGCGATAATACGATGATCCGGAGGATCACCGTGGTGCGGTAAACCAATACAACATAGATTTCAAGTAAACACCCCGTCAAAAGCGGGGTGTTTTTTATTTAACAAATACAGCGTTTACCATATTTTTTGCGTCTTTTGTTAACATTTAGCTAATGATAGACATCGCTGAAATGCTATTTTTGACGTCTATTTATAGGTGGAGTTACATAACCTGAATACATTATATGAAGTTGAGGCCCGTACACGTTGTTTTATTTTTTGTGGTCTTCTTTCTCAGCGCCGGACTGAGAACAATGGCACAGGTCCCAACGAACTGTTTTGAAATAGGAACGATACTCGTCGATGCATGCGGATCTCCTGAGGGCGAGAACGAAATGTTCAGATTTCAAGTGGGCCCCAATCCTATCAACTCGGCAAATTTGTCTATCACCTGGCCCAATAATTCCTTTCTGGGCTTTTGTACAGACTCCGTAAAACTAGCTGCCCTGAATGCAACAATAAACGGCTGCGGGATATTATTGGCTCCTCCGGGGGGCATATTACCTGCTGGCAAAGAAGTACTTGTCATCACAAGTACTAATATGAATGTCTCTTTCAACTCCTTTGCAAATCTGAATGACACGTTGTATGTATTGTTTCAATGTGCCGGTAACACATCAGGGCATTTTGCTAATTATAGTACCAGCGGCGGTTCGCAAGCGAGGACTCTGATATTAACAGAAACTACCTCCGGATGCGCAGATACGGTAACGTATATGAAGAACTTACTGATCAACCAGTCTGGTAACCATTCGGCGACAAATGGTGATGGGGCCGGAGCCAGTTTCGACTATGCTGGTAATATCACCTATTATAACAACGGATGCAACGCTCCTTTTATAGCACCATCCATACATGTGGGCAATGACACCACCTATACCTTTTGTGCATCGCCGATAATAATAAATCTCGCCGGCACTAAAACCGGTAGCTTCCGATCTACCCGCTGGGAAGGGGGCAACGGTACTTTTAGCCAACCGGATTCTCTTACTACTACCTATACCCTGTCGCCTGCAGATATATCTCCTATCCAGTTTGTCCTCGTAGGCAGGCTTTGTCCGGATTCATTGATGGATACTATCAGTATTATCATCAATCCACCGGTACATGTCATTCAGGCACTCACTATTTGCCAGGGCAATTCATATACCATCGGTACTCACACTTACACCTCAACCGGTGCTTATCACGATACGCTACTGACAGTCACCGGCTGCGATAGCGTTGTCACTACGGATCTCACCGTCATCCCTTTTACAGCTCAAACAGTGCCACTATCAGGATGTAATAGTGTAACCTACAATGGTACGGCATATAACTCAAGTACGACAATACTCGATACACTGAGAGGATCGACAGGTTGTGACAGTATACACTATACTGTCAATATAACTGTAAAATATGCCACGGCCCTTACACAAAACCTGATCGTATGCCCGGGTCAGAGTATCACTATCGGAACGAATGTGCATAGCAGTGCCGGAACGTTCATTGACGTTTTGACAAACGCAGCTGGATGCGATAGTACCGTCACGACGACCTTATCATTTGCGAATAATACCGTAGATGCGGGCAATAACGTGACCATCTGCAAAGGAGATTCTACACAACTGCAAGCTACCGGAGGACTCATCTATACCTGGACGCCTGCTACCGGCCTCAGCAACCCTAATATCGCAAACCCTGAAGCCAAACCTAATACGACCACAACTTATGTAGTGACATCGTCCGTAGCATCTTCCAGTCAAATAGTGAATGGCGACTTCAGTGGCGGTAATACAGGCTTTAGCTCCAGCTATACCTACACCTCTCCTACCAATCTCGTGGAGGGTGAATACACGGTCACCAATAATCCCCAGTCATGGAATGGTGGCCTGTCTGCGTGCGGTGACCATACTACAGGTTCGGGTAATATGCTTGTAGTAAATGGCGCTGTGACTGCAAATGTATCTGTCTATTGCCAGACCGTCAGCGTCGTGCCTAATACAGATTATGCTTTCTCAACATGGTTGCAGAGTGTTTCATCGCCCAATCCTGCGCAATTGCAATTTTCGATAAACAGTTCGCTTCTTGGATCGGTGTTCTCGGCCTCAGTTACTGTATGCAACTGGCAGCAATTTTACGCGACGTGGAATTCGGGTACCAGCACTACAGCCAATATCTGTATCGTAAATCAAAACACGATCGCATCCGGCAATGACTTTGCGCTGGATGACATTTCATTTTCTCCCATATGCATTGGTGTAGATTCTGTGACTGTGACTGTCACACAGCCGGTCACAAGTACTCAGAATCCTACTATCTGTCAGGGCCAGACATTTAATGCCGGCACTCATTCTTATACTACTTCAGGTACGTATACCGACACAGTGATCGGTGGCGCTGCATCAGGTTGCGATAGTATAGTGACTACAAACCTTAACGTCATCTCTCCTGTAGCAGGCGCTTTATCCGTCAGTGGATCATGTTCCGTGGTTTACAACGGCCAGACCTATACATCCGGTACCGTCGTCGCAGATACTATCAGGAGCCAGATCGGTGGATGTGATAGTATTTATCGCGCTGTGACTATCACCGTCACTCCGGTAGCGACCAGTACGGTGAATAAAAATGCCTGTATCAATCCGGGGCAATCTTATTTCGCAGGTGGACAAAACCAGACAACTGCCGGCATTTACAACGACACCATTCGCACCACCGGGGGCTGCGATAGCATCTATACTATCACTAACCTGAGTCTCATCACACCGACGAATACTTCGCGCCGGATAGATAGTTGCAATCGTGTCACCGTGGGCGGTGTAGTCTTCACTACGGATACTGTTATATCTGACGTCGTCACATCTGTTTTGGGATGCGATAGTATAGTGCGGACAGATAGCATACACATACATAGTCCGTTTACGATCAGTATTACTTCTTCACAGGTATTGCCATTGGTAGAGGGAGATTCTACGCTGCTTAGTATTGTTCCATCAGGGACCTATCACAACGTCGTCTGGTCTCCGGATTCAAACATCAGCAGCACAAGTAGTACATCTCCTATGGTGGCACCTCATCGCACCACTACTTACGCTGTAGTAGCAGCTGATAGTAATAACTGTAGTGTATCGGGATCGATAGAGGTACCGGTCACAGCCAATTCTCAGCTTGATTTCATCATGCCGACAGCTTTCTCACCAAATGGTGATGGCAAGAATGATATGTTTAAAGCCATTTTGCGCAGTGGAGCAGAAGTGACGATGTTTCATGTGTACAATCGCTGGGGGGAACTCATCTACGACAAGGATCGCGATAACAGCGATGGCTGGGATGGATTTTTCAAAAATATAGCACAGCCTATAGGTGTCTATGTTTACTTCATCAGTGTGAAAGGAGTCGCAGGCAACGTGATCAGGCATGAAGGCAATCTCACACTCCTCCGCTAATAGAGCCGATACTCACATTTCACAAAGCTTTGTCTTTCACAATTTTTCTTAGATTGCGTTCAGTCAATTTAAACTAATTGTTATCGTATGGCGAGATTTACCGGACTGCTGGGTATAGTGCTGATACTTGGTGTAGCCTTTCTGATGTCAAATAATAAGAGGAAGATCAACTATCGCCTGGTAGGCAGCGGACTTCTGCTACAGCTTGGCCTTGCGCTGCTCATCCTGAAGGTCGAACCGGTAAGAAAGTTCTTTCAGCTTCTCGGTCATGGTATGGAGAAGATCGAAGGTTTTGCCCGTGAGGGCGCTAAGTTTGTACTGGGCGGAACCTTGCCTGATAAAGACGAACTGGAAAAAGTCTTTGGTGCTCACAGGGGCTTTATCTTTGCTTTTAATATTCCGGCCACGATCATTCTGGTTTGTGTTATAGTAGCGATCTTATATCATATAGGATTGATGCAACGCGTCGTTGCAGTAATAGCCAAAGGTGTCAATCTTATCATGCGCGTCAGTGGTGCAGAGGCGCTAAGCAATGTAGCCAGTGCATTCGTAGGGCAAGTCGAAGCTCAGGTCATGATACGCCCCTATCTGGAAGGCATGACGAAAAGTGAACTGCTCTCTTCTATGTCCGGCAGCATGGCCTGCATAGCAGGCGGTATCCTGATCGTCTATGTCGGATTCGGTGTGAAAGCCGAGTACCTGATCGCTGCGAGCCTCATGGCAGCCCCCGCTGCACTCGTGATCTCAAAGATCGTATATCCGGAAACCGAAGTACCTCAAACACAAGGCAAGGTCTCGATCGAGATCAAAAGTCACTATGCCAATCTCATAGACGCTATATCACACGGTGCTGCCGACGGGATGAAGATATCTATCAACGTCATAGCGATGCTGATCGGGTTTATCGCACTGATCGCGCTCGTCAACTATATTCTGGTCAAGATCAATGCCCTGCTGGGCAATCCGATACCGGGCCTGAGCCTCAATATGATATTCGGATGGATATTCTGGCCTTTTGCCTACGCGATGGGTGTGCCATATCAGGATGTGAGCAAGGTAGCTACGCTCATGGGCCAGAAAATGACCATCAATGAGTTTGTAGCTTATCTCAATCTAAGGGATATCATGAGTACGCTGACACCAAAGGGCCTGGCTATCGTCAGCTTTGCGCTGTGTGGATTTGCCAATTTCTCCTCTGTAGGTATGCAGATAGGTGGTATCGGTGAGCTGGCTCCCTCCCGCCGGGCCGATCTGGCCAAACTGGGTATCCGTGCGCTGATATGTGGTACACTAGCCTCGTATCTGAGCGCTACTATCGCCGGTATTGTATTGGGTGATAAGTTTTAATTATTAACATATATGTTCTTTCAGATTTCATTTTAGTTTTAAAATGATGTAAGAATTCCTGTGTTGTCGTTTGAATTATCCGTGCGATGGGCTACATTTGCGCGCGATTCAAATCAAAATACAAACAAACATATAATGGCAACAAATATTACCCTGACCATGATCAAGCCTGATGCAGTAGCAGCAGGACATTCCGGAAAAATCATCGACCTGATCATCCAGTCGGGATTTAAAGTACAGGCTATGAAGCTTTCGCGCCTTTCCAAGGAAAAAGCAGAAGAGTTCTATTCTGTACACAAAGAGCGTGGATTCTTCGGAGACCTGATCAAATTTATGACAGAAGGCCCAGTCATCGCTGCCATCCTGGAAAAAGAAAACGCCGTAGAAGATTTCCGTAAACTCATCGGCGCTACCAACCCTGCCAATGCAGCTGATGGTACTATCCGCAAGCTATTTGCCACGGATATCGAGCGCAATGCTGTACACGGATCTGACTCTGATGAGAATGCTGCTATCGAGGCATCATTCCATTTCAGCGGTCTGGAGAGGTATTAATACCTTTCGTCCTGGATAGACTTTCCAGGTTTGCGAGGCGAGTTGCGCATTGATATTGCCGCTCAGACCTTTGAGGCGAGAAACTTGGGAAGTCTCCCTTTTCCCAAAATATTCTAACCTCACCTCCACCCTATCGGTAGTTTGACAGTTTTTGCCGAACTTAGCGTTATATGAATATGCGGCGACTACTATTGATCATCTTATTGCTTTCCACTGGATTTGCGCGAGCGTCTTATGTCCTGATCCCGATGGACCTTTCTCAAAAGAACCATCTCAAGGCTTATGGAATAGCTTTCTGGATCATCAAAAACGGCGGTGAAGTGGAATGGCTGCTAAATTATCGTGGTGGTAGCTTTGCCACCAAATATGTCAAGAACATAGAGAATGAATGCACCGTAAGAGGTGTATCTGCTGAGGTCATAGCTGATGGCCAATACACCTCCATACTCACCGAGATCGGTAATCCCGAAGCCAATATGGATGTGGTGAAGCTGGAAAAAGCTCCGCGAATAGCCGTCTACCAGCCGCGCTCTATGCAACCATGGGATGACGCCGTCACGATGGTACTCCAATATGCAGAGATACCTTATGACCCTATATATGATGATGAGGTCCTGGATGATAAACTAGCCAAGTACGATTGGCTGCATTTGCACCATGAGGATTTCACTGGGCAGTATGGTAAGTTCTACGCATCCTATGCTACTGCTAAATGGTATCAGGACCAGGTGGCAGACCTCGAGGAAATAGCCAAACGGAGGGGCTTCTCAAAAGTATCAAAACTCAAGCTGGCTGTGGCCGAGAAGATAAGAGCTTTCGTGGGTGGCGGTGGATTTATGTTTGCCATGTGTAGTGCTACAGACTCCTACGATATAGCGCTTGACGCCTCGGGCACTGATATCTGCGATGTGATGTATGACCACGATGCGCAGGACCCTAACGCGCAGCAGCGGCTTGACTTCACGCAGGGCTTTGCTTTTGAGAATTATCACCTGCGCACCAATCCGTATGAGTACGAATACTCTGATATAGATGCCAACTTCGGTCGTTCTGTGCAGAAAGATCTGGACTATTTCACGCTGTTTGATTTTTCTGCCAAATGGGATCAGGTACCTACGATGCTCACACAGTGCCACACTAAGACTGTGAAAGGTTTCCTTGGTCAGACTACGGCATTCAATAAGAACTATGTCAAGAAGAATGTGCTCGTGATGGGGCAAAACAAAGCTGCAAATGAAGACCGCTATATACATGGAGAATTTGGTAAGGGTATGTGGACCTTCTACGGCGGTCACGACCCTGAGGACTATCAGCACCTGGTGGGTGACCCCAAGACAGACCTCAACCTGCATCCCAACTCACCCGGCTACCGCCTGATACTAAACAATGTGCTATTCCCGGCTGCACGCAAGAAGAAACAGAAGACCTAGACTCCCTAAAAGCAAAACCAAACCAATCATATCTTAAGATGAGATCGATCAAATCAATAGCGCTGATGCTGATAATCGCCCTGAGCGTGACCGCTGTGCGTGCTCAAGAAGAGAAGGCGGCAACAGGCAAAAAGCAAGAAACACCAGTCAAGGCAGACAAGAAAAAAGATAAAAAGAATAAGACCGATAAAAAAGCTGCTAAACCGGAAGAAAAGAAAGAAGAAGCTAAAGAACCAGAGGCAAAGCCCCAGGAGAAGAAAAAGGAAAACACTCCTCCCTCTGAAGCCACCTCAGTGACTAAATCGAAAAAGAAGAAAAGCCCTAAAACTGAAACCGCTAAATCTGACAGTACGGGAAAGAAGCCCTCTAAGATAATCACTGACGCAAAGAAAAAGGAAGATGCTACGAAAGCAGCAAAAAAGGCAGAGGCTGCAAAAGCAGAAGCCAAGAAAGAAGAATCACGCCCCAAGCCAGATGTAGAAGCCAGGGCCAACTCAGAAGTAAAAGATCCTGAAGACCGCACCATGAAAGGTCCAAGTGGTCAAAAGGTTTATACAGGCCCCAGAGGTGGTAAATATTATATTAATGGAACCGGTGGGAAGGTCTATCTGAGACAGGATAGGAAGTAAACTTTCAATCGTTTGGCTTATCCAGGATACCGCCTCTAGCACTGAAAAAACTTCTATTGATCGCTAAAGCCGGAATAAGTAATAACGTTCCGATCGTTATTGTTTTGAGGTGCTGTGAGATAGTGCTATACTTCATACCGATTATCAGATCAGTTGTCGCTGTGCATAGAATAAATGAAATGAATACCAGGCATACCGTAGAAAGGTATTTAATGCTTCGCTTTTGACCTTGATAGTTGGTGACTATCACTAAGCAAAGACAACAGATAGCGGGAAAAACGAAGTAGAAAGCATATTTCATCTGGTGTGGAAATATTAAGGGGATCAATAAAGTTATATAACTCACTTCGTATAATTGATGAAGTTTGCTTTTAGAGCGCTGAAAAGGCATAGAGTTCAAAAAGTAAATAGTCATTAATACTAAGCCCCCAATAACAATCCATATCCATAGTTCAGCTTGTGGATAAGACAGGCTAACCACATTTCGTGAATAAGGGGCGCCTGTGTCTACAAACAAGCGATACAACAAAGCGCTGAGATTCTGAGGAAAGTGCCATGTTGCATCAACCTGAAACTCTGGGCTATCAGGTCTCAGAATGGAAAACCAGCTTTGATTTAACTCAGAGAATCTTTCTTTCCCTACAAAAAAAATAGGTAGAAAAAAACACACTCCAATTGTAATACATGAGCTTAAAGCGGCAATAAATCTCCTTCTATAAAGGAAATATGGAACCATGACTATTGGCATAATCTTAATGATAGCCCCCACTCCGATTAATATTCCCGCCATCATTTCTTTGTTATTCTCAGCGAGCAGTATAGATTCCAATATCATCCAAAGTAGGAAAATCGTCATTTGGACATGATGGAAATTCAACTCTATATATCGCGATATGTAGAGTAATATCAAAAACCACAGTATAACATTTGACCCTTTATCTGGCATAGAAACACAAAACCTTGTGCGCAATAAATAGATAGTTCGCCACAATAAGATAAGGCTTAATATAAGCCAAATGAAAGCACCCAAGCCATCCGGTAGAAGGGCAAAAGGCACCAATACCATCGCCCAAAAGGGGCTGTAACTATACCTTAAATTGATATATGGCGGGTCGTATATGTTCTTCCCATGCCACATTTTATCCGCAGCTTCAAGAAATGTCACGAAATCGCCGCCTTTTATACTGGTACTTACTAAATAGGTAAGCACTAAAATACAAACAATGCAGAAGACCACTCCCCGTAGTACTCCCAGACCTTTAAAAAAATGAATAGCTTTTTGCCAAATATCCATCAATCAAATGTATCAAAATTACTTTTTGCACAATTACATAAACAGAGTTTATAATGACCTCTAAAATTGGGATTAATATATTAACTTAGTCCTTTGGAAACGTTTTACTAAAATCAATGCAGAAAACATTAAAGTTAACGGCCATTATTGGGACCTTGGTTCTTTTATTAGCATCTTGTAAAAGAGATAGCGCTACCGGTTGGGACACCGGTCTTTTAGCTCCTTTAGCGACCACCAATCTGACTATTGGGAACCTGATCAAAGATTCAATCCTTCACACCAATGCCGACAACTCCCTTTCAATTTCTTATCAAAATACTGTTTATGAGCTGAATCTGGCAGATCAGTATATTCACATCCCCGATACATCCATTGGTCAAAAATACACTGTCGATTCCCTCCGGATACCCAATAGCTTCACCACCTTTGGTATTTCATTGGGAGCAATGGCCCGTAATTTAATAGCCTCCGGAAATACGTCTCAAGTGTTTTTAGGGCAATATCTGGTTAACCAAAATGGTCATCAGGATTCTTTGCCGGCTATTTCTAATTTGCCTCTGGCTCCTTTTAATTTTAATGCATCCAATTTCTTCCAAACCGTCACGATTTCACGGGGGTATTTGGAAATAAATATCTTCAACAATCTGCCCGTTGAAATACAAAACCTCTCTTTCCAAATTTTGAATACAAATTCAGGAACAGTTGTTCTATCCGATAATATACCATCCATTATGCCAGGCGACCATGCTTATAAATTGTATAGTCTGATAGGCAAAACTGTGGAAAGTAATGTCTCACTCAAAGTCACAAACTTCCAGATCCCCGGTACGCACGGCAATTTGGTCACTATCGATACATCGAATAATATATTTATCACAGCATATATTGGTGATGTTCGGGCAAGTAGTGCTGTAGCCGTTTTTTCTGCGCAGGATATTATTTCTCAAAATCAGGAGCTTACCCAAAGTGTTGGTGATAGGAAGTTTACCTATATAGACTGCAAAGAGGGACAGCTTGATGTTAGCATTACAAGTTCTATTCATCAGCCTCTGGACCTCACGTATCAACTGGTAGGTGCATATGACAAATTAGGCCATCCCCTGACGGCAAAAACACATGTGGATGCTGCGCAAGGATCACAATTAGCGACTTTCACCCAAACCTATGACCTGACAGGTTTTGCTATTAATCTGACCGGAGTGGATGGGACAAAATTCAATACCTATACCCAGGTCATCAAGGCCCATATTGACTCAAACGGAATTCAAACGCAAATATCTAATTCCGATAGCATACACATCCAATACTTTTTGCGCAATATCAAACCCAATTACATCAAAGGCTATGCAGGCCGTGATACCATCAGCTATGCCGGAAACTCACCTTTCAGCCTGGCGGATCTGTTTGGAGGCAATTCTTCCAATGCGTTGAAGTTTGATAAGGCTTCTATATCAGTTTCTATCGAGAATGGTATCGGTGTGGATGGGCAGGTGATCATCAATAACCTGACGAGCATTAATAACAATGGTACTTCTGTACCACTCGTGGATCACTCTGCTACACCGGTCCTGGGCAGGCAGCTGTATATCAATAAGGCGACGGACTTCCCGCTGACACCGCGTACGACTACCTTTAATATCAATAGCAGCACGTCAAACATCAGTGCTTTCATCAGCAACCTGCCGAATAAGATCGGCTATGATGTGCAGATCAAGA
Source organism: Bacteroidota bacterium (assembly GCA_025963485.1). GTDB lineage: Bacteria > Bacteroidota > Bacteroidia > Chitinophagales > LD1 > UBA1941. The sequence continues at coordinate 15,118 of JAOQAO010000193.1, forward strand.
CCAACCCGTTTGGCAACCGAGGTACCTATGATGACTTTGCCTATCTGACCAGCCATATGAAGGTTAACCTCAACGTGGACCTGCCGCTATCCCTTATAGCCAATAACCTGACGCTGCGTGATTCATTCAATTTTAGCCTTGGATATAACCAGAAGGATGTAGCGAATATCAAGGATGGTGTGCTTCACGTCATACTTTATAATAAGTTTCCGCTGCAGGCCAATATCACGCTTGTGGCCTATGATAGCGCATGGCATCAGTTGGACACACTACTCAATAATGCTCAGATAGAAGCAGCTCCTATAAACAGTTCATGCAGGGCGACCGATCCCAAAAAGACCATGGTCAATGTCAATGCAAGCGCTGAGGTCATAGATAAACTCCGTTTCTCTCAGCATGCGATCCTGACGGTGGTATTCAACACGAAATCAAGCAACGCGACATGCAATGGCCAGTACCTGAAGATATACAGCGATTATAATATTAACGCGACTATCACTGGTGATTTTAATTACAAGATCAAATTCTAACGAAGAGCTATTACAAGCATGAGACAATTTTATATTGCCGTTATACTCCTTTTTGCATTTTCATCTGCTACTAATGCTCAGGATACTACCGCCGCCATCGCTGATACATCATGCCACTGTGTGAAGATCACTCCACCGGCGAAGACCTTTAATAATGCCCACCTATATTCTACGCTCAGCCCATTCCTTTCTGAGAATTATTATACCAACGAGATACAGTTGGACTTTGACTTTCATGTCAACTCCAATGCTCTCATGACGACCTTTGCAGGTGCCTTCCTGACAGGTAAAGAAATAACCGACCAGATGAAAGGCCGCGTGGTAAACTATGCACCTAAGCTCATCAAATACGAAGACGAGATGAAGGCGGGGCTTTCGTACAAGCACTATTTCAAAAAGCCATCCGTCACGCTTTATGTATCCTACTATCACAGGAATATGCGCTTCCTGACCACCAGCAGGGATGGCTTTGAGCTGATCTTCTATGGCAATAAGCGCTTCGAAGACAAAACCGCAGACCTCTCCAACATTCATTTTGAGAACCTGATGTACAATCAGTATTCTGTAGGTATCAGCAAATCGGATGGCCATTTCTTTGGTGGTATCAATCTGTCATTCCTGCAAGGTTTCAATGACCAGCAACTTACCAATTCAAAGGGCAGCCTCTATACGGCACCTTATGGCGAGTACCTGGATGTGGCTTATAATCTTTCATTCAATCAGGCAAACAACGGCGCCAGTAAGTTCTTTGACCTCGATGGTAAAGGATTTTCTGCCGACCTACAGCTGGGTTACAACACAGACAAATTCAGGATAAGCTTTACCGTGCAGGACCTGGGCCTGATCACATGGAAAGGCAAAACCACTAACTACACTGGCGATACAGCACTGCGCTATAATGGCATTGTGATCAATGACCTGACCAACCTCGCGGGAAGCGGGCTAGCGGGGCTGAAACTCGATTCGGTCTTTGGTGTCTTAGGCCCAAAGAAGACAAACAAGGCATACGCTACTAATTTGCCGACTACCTTCCAGCTAAACTATTCGCAGCTGATCAAGCTCAAAAAGCATGACATGATATTGACCGCATCGATCAGTACGCGACTGCTGCAGAACTATTATGCCTATGGCTATGTCAAAGCTGCCTTCCTGCTCGATCACAGCTGGACCACCTCTGTCAGCGCCGGTGCCGGCGGCTATTCGCTATTCAATCTGGGCATGGATGTCGGCAAGAGATGGCGTAACCTCGACTTCATCATCGGAAGCAATAACCTGATCGGTTCCCTCCTGCCTATGTACTTCCCGGGCTCATCGGGTTATTTCCGCGTAACGGCTCACTTCTAAGGCGATGATCGAAACGGACATCCTCATACTAGGCGCAGGCCCCGGCGGTGCAGCCACGGCCCTCTTTCTCGCGAAACAAGGCATTCCTTCCATACTGGTAGATAAAGCAACTTTCCCCAGAGATAAAATATGCGGCGATGCACTGAGTGGCAAGGTGGTCGAAGTCCTCAAGAAACTGGACCCGGCACTTGTATCCGATCTCAATATACATGCTGAATTCCTCGGCTCTTATGGAGTGACATTCATTGCGCCAAATGGCCAGGACCTGCGGGTGCCTTTCAAAAAGGAGATAAATACCAATACTGAGCCACCCGGTTTTATCTCTAAACGTTTGGACTTTGACAACTGGCTCATCGATCAGGTGAAGAAGCAACCGCTCATCAAGCTGATCGAGAATACAGAGCTGCGAAAATTTGAAAGGACGACCGTCGGCTATCAGGCTGTAGCAAAATCAGGCGAAGTATTCCAGGCCAAACTCATCATCGCTGCAGATGGCGCCTATTCTACTTTTGCTAAAGAGATCGGCGGCCTCAAAACGGAACCTACACATAATTGTTTTGGTCTAAGAGCTTATTACAAAAATGTGTCTGGCCTAGATCATCAGAATTTCATAGAACTACATTTCCTCAAAGAATTCCTGCCCGGTTACTTCTGGATATTCCCGTTGCCCAATGGAAACGCTAATATCGGCGCAGGTATGAGAGCTGACGTGATGCATGACAAGAAGATCAATCTCAAGAAAGAATTTGAAAAACTCATCGCTACACACCCTGCTATCAAGGGCCGTTTTGCGCAGGCGGAGCAGATCGGCGAGGTCAAACTACACGGCCTGCCATTAGGCAGCAAGAAGCGTCCACTGTCCGGAGATCATTACATGATCATCGGTGATGCTGCCATGCTCATAGACCCTTTCACAGGTGAAGGTATTGGCAATGCTATGATGAGCGGCATGCTCGCCGCACAGCAGGCACAGGCATGTATGGACAAGAACGACTACTCAGCAAAAACAATATCCCAATATGACAAGGCTGTCTATGAAAGGCTATGGAGTGAACTACTACTGAGCTACCGGATGCAGCAATTGGTCAATTTCCCGTCTATTTTTAACTTTGTGGTCAGGAAAGCAAACAGCAATGCAGTATTAAAAGAAACTATCTCAGCGATGTTTGAAGACCTGGACCTCCGGGCGCGGCTCAAAGATCCGAAGTTCTATTTCAAGCTGCTGTTCTCATAAATGCATTGTATCGCGGAGGACACGGAGGATTGAGGGAAATACAATTGAGCACATAGAGGAATACAATACAAAAACAACTATAACAATAATGAAAAAGCTATTTATCATTTTATCTGCTACAATACTTACCATGTCATTTGCATCAGCTCAAAACGGGAAAGCATGCGATCCGGGCAAAGAGGCTAACTACAAATCGCTCTCCAATCCTAACTCAGCTGGAGGCTACGGTGCTGTGATCACCAAGGGTAATGCACTGGCAGTGCCCGATGTGGAAAAGCAAATGAAAGCAAAGAACGTCACAGAACTGAAGAATGTGAAGATCACAGGGAAAGTCAATGGCGTCTGCAAAATGAAGGGCTGCTGGATGGAAATAGCTGACGGCAAAGGCGGCAGCACCCGTGTGAGGTTTAAAAATTATGAGTTCTTCGTACCCCGCGACTGCGAGAACCAGACTGTCTATGCACAAGGTATAGCGCGCTTTGACACTACATCTGTGGCTATGCTGAAGCATTATGCTGAGGATGCGGGAAAGACCAGGAAAGAGATCGCTGCCATCACTCAGCCCGAGGTCTCCCTTACATTTGAGGCAGAGGGTGTGCTTTTCGACAAAAAATAAAAATTGTCCACAGCGTTTTAAAATGAGGCATAAGATTCTATATTTGCACGCGCTTTAAAAACGCAGGCAGATTCCGTAGCTCAGCTGGTAGAGCAATACACTTTTAATGTATGGGTCTCGGGTTCGAATCCCGACGGGATCACGTAGGTTCATTAGAACCGCAAACATAATAGTCGAAACACTTGCAATAGCAAGGGTCTCGGCTATTTGTATTTTATGGCCGTCCGTTACCCGATACGTTACCCTACATGGCTACAGTAGTACATTTCATCATCTCACGTTACCCGAAAATGAATAAGGTAACATTCCATGTCAAGGCTCGAAAGGACAAGGTGAACAAGCGCGGTGAGGCTCCATTGTGTCTTCATGTTATGGTGAATGGCGACCGCGACCTGATTCCGCTAAGTATCATGGTTCCGTTTAAGGATTTCGATGAGAGCAAGCGTGAAATGAAGGCTAAGGCGAAAGATGCCCACCTGATCAATGAGATGGCCGGTAATGCCAAAACCAAGGCGCTGGAAGTGCTCCGGGATGCTGACAAGGCCTCTCTACTCCTAGATAAGAAAACCTTCAGGGCCAGGTTCGCTCATGCTTACGGTGACGATTTCGGGTGCTTCTGGGAAGGAGCGCTGCTGAAGCGGAAGGAATCTCTCGCCGGGGATACCCACAAAATGCATAAGAGCCAGTTGAAGAAGTTCAGAGGCTTCCGGCCGTCCCTCTCCTTTTCATTCATCAATAAGGCGCTGATCGAGTCCTATGACACCTATCTGAAGAAAAGGGGCAACTCTGTCAATACCCGGCGTACAGCTCTCAAAGTACTCCAGACGTATATCAACATCGCGAAGGATTCAGATATACCGATCAAGGATCCTTTTACAACCTTCAAAATCCCTCCTGAGCAGTCCACTCGTGACTCCCTCACAAAGGTGCAGCTCAAGCGGCTCCTGGAGATATATGACAAGAGGGAACTGGAAGAACACCTGCACTATACGCTGATGCTGTTTCTACTGTCATGCTTCACGGCCATGCGTATTGGGGATGTTGTAAAATTTGGTGCGAAGATGCTCAAGGAAGGCAAGCTGATATATATGCCACGCAAGTCACTGAACTACGAGAAGGTGATAAAGATAGATCTGACTAAAATATCGAGAAGGATCATCAAGGATGTACTGAGCTTTATCAGCTCTGGTGGCAGGATAAAATCTCAGCAAAAGATAAACGAGGACCTGAAGCATATCGCATCCTCTGCCGACATTACTCTAAACCTCACCTTCCATATCAGCCGGCACACTTTCGCAACTACCTTCCTTCGGATCGGTGGAACACTGGAGACGCTTCAGCGGATAATGGGCCATAGCAAAATGGCAACGACTCAGATCTACGCGCATATGATAGATGAGCGGATCGAAAAGGAGATGAACAACTTTAACAATGAATTTGAATAATGCTAATAGACCTGAAACAACTACGCGAAGAAGAGGAACTGTATAAATTCAAAAGGCACGAGGACAAGTGCAGCCGGTTCATCAATGAAGATGTACGTCTGGAGATAGATGTACAGATGGGAGCCCTGAAGATGGGTGAGTCTATTCACTACTCGACCACTGCGAGATGGCATCTACATGACATCATCGTCTGGGCTCTCCGGCAAACGGGACCCGCAGATCTGTATTTCTGTACATATGCTATCAAAGAGTTCCAAGCCAGGCTCTTTAGCAACATGCAACGGGACCAGCTGATCAGAAAGATATATGCATTGGTTGATTATCGAGCTGAGGTGCATGATGCTCAGGTAGTGCAGCTGCTGAAAGAGGTCTGCGAGAAGTTCGGGACCATGCGGACACATGCAAAGCTTGTTATCATCCGTAATGAGGATTGGGCTGTAGTGATCACTACATCTGCAAACCTGACACAGAATACCAGTGGTGATGTGGGCGTGATATCGTGCGACACCGGAGCGGCAGATTTTAGAATTGATTGGTTAATAAAAAATATAAATGATGGCACTGGAGCTAAGTGAGGAACAGTTGGAGCTACTGAAGGAATTGGGAGCTACCTATTTTACGTTTAAAGAATGCGCTATTGTACTAGGTGTAGAGACATCAGTCTTTGTCAATGCGATGAAGTCGCCGGGATCTGTGGCGTATAAGACATATTATTCTGCGTTCTATACTTCCACTCTGAAGGTACGGAAGAGTATAATGGATCTCGCAGTCAGAGGAAGCGGACCAGCGCAGCAACAGATGATAAAAATAATCGATGCAGCTGCTGCCGGCAACAAGTAAACCAAGCTCCTTTTTGATCAAACTTTTTGGGAGCAGCACAAAAAGTTTGGACGGACATGATTTTGCCCCACTGGATAGTGAGGCAAAACACCCTTAGAAAAAGATTACAGGCTCTTCTGTGGCCTGATTGAATAGCGTAGCTGGCTCAGGTGGCTTTATAGCTTCGGCGTCCCTATATCGCATTACATCGCTTTCGCCCTGGCTGATGGGTTGAATGTTAAAAACTGCATACTTCCTATATGCGTTTACCTTCCATCCCTGTATCCAGTGATTGGCTCTCAGCGCGTCGTGATGTATAACCTCTCCCTCTAAGCCGTGTATCAGGAAATTGAGTACACAGATTTTGCAGCACATGCCGTCGAGGTCTTCGGCGTAGGCTAACATTTTCCCCTTCAAACGCATGTGAGCTGATAGCAGCATCCGACCGCTACCCGCGCAGGGATCACTCACAGTTTGCACCTTATCCGTTTCATCATCTATGACCATAGCAGCCATACAATCAACAAGGTGCTCGGGAGTAAAGAACTGCCCTAGCTTAGATTTGTGATACTTACCACTTAGGTACTGGTAGTAATTACCGAGCAGGTCTTTATATATCCAGTCATCGGATGCAATCGCATCGTGGGTACACATCACCCATGTATGGAAAAGCTCCGCGAATAGTTTTAGTTCCTGCTCATTGTACGTTTTCCGCATCCTCTCAGCAAGCCCCTCGGTAGGGACTAGCTGAAAGTTTGATACTGCGATAGAAAGAAAGTCGTCAAATATTTGGAGATGGTCCCATCTGTACGTGAGTTGCTCGAATATCTTGTCAAAGGGTTTAATCCACGTTGGTATCTGTTCCATAGGGGTAGTTTAGAGATTCTTCGTATGTCTTGAATGCAAAAGGGTACTGAGTACTTAGCACCTCTAACGCAGTCATGTGAATGGATACAGTGGATATTTTATCGCAACTGTTAGACCGATTAATGATAGATATTAACTGTTCCGGTGTTTTATCTTTCAATGCGTCAATGAGAAATTGAGCGGGTTCTATTGCTATTTCAATTGTCATTTTTGGGATTGGTTTGTGTTATATCGAATACATAAGCCAGTGGAAAAAATTTCATTTCGTCATCTTCGGGCGCGGGAGCTGCTGCTGCGCTGCCATCTGCTGGCTGCCGTTGTTGGTTGGGTCTACCCCATAATAAAAGTGCCTTCTCGCCTTTCTTGACTACTCGCCCTTCACTGTTCCACGTGCGTAATGACTTCAAATCTGTGTAGCCCTTTTCCGCGTACATCAGGACAAGTAATTCGTTTACTGTTTGGCCTTCCTCCTGCTGTGGCAGAGTAGCACAGATAGCCTTTAGCTCATCCCTTCTTGGGTTGATTGACATATATTAATATTTATATTGATTAATGAAAAGCAGGGATGCGGAATTGCACCCCTGCGGGTTAAGTGGTTTAGCCTAGCGCAATGATTTCATTTGCGGTCTGTTCTTGCTTTGTGGTTAGTTCCTTCATTATTTCATTCAGGACATTTTTGATAACCACAGGGTTACAGGTGCGGAACTTTGCGCCTTTACCATCTGTCAGATCGAGTATGTTAGTACTCTCATCTGTAGCTATTTTGAAGCGTTCCAGCTCCTTCTTGCTAGTTGCATATTTGGCCTCTTTCTCGAAAAGTAGATTTAGCTTTTCGTTTTTATCCCTTTGGGATTGGAGAGTAGGCACAGGTAGAATGACCGGCGCGGGTGGTTCGGATGTCACCTCTGCCTTTTTATCCATTGGAGGATTCATGTGTTGGACATAAGGGAATGTGTCCGCGTTTGCTTTTAGCTTTTCGTTATCATCGATAACTTTTTGAATCTCAGTGTATTTAACACCTTTCTTGTTTGTGCCGTTGAGGGTGGCACTGCCGTTGTTGGAGTTGGTACTCATGTTGTTTTTTGCGACCTGTTAAAGACTGCGCCTGTCTGTTGTGATTAATAATAATTAGACTATAAAGATTGTCAAAGGTTTAAAGGTTATTTGTTAAAAGAATATTTATTTTATTAACTATTTAAACAGCTGTTATCCTTTTATTTAATGTTCCTTAAAGATAAATAAAAGACACGAAATGACAAAGGATTTTGATTAAATTCTTCGCATGAGTTTCATATATAAACACCCTGTTTATCAACATTTTATATTGATATTTTTCTAAAACAAAAAACAAGTCGTTAAACGACCACACTGGCGCCTGTGGAATATGGCAATTTCCAAAATCGAAAAGCAGGGAAATATGAGAAAACCATGCCCTATGTGGCCCCTCGGGACCATTGCCTTTGAGCTAGGCATTTTAGATAGGGTGATGTGATGATACGAGCCGCCAACCCAGTTGCGCATCGCACGGGTCAGGCGAAGGGGAAGAGCGTCACTCTATCCCATGCACGAACGCCAGCACTTCCCCTGCTTCAGGGGGGTGTGCTGGCGTGTATTAAGTTAGTGATAGAAGCGTGTACCATGTACAGCGTATAGCACGGCGCATAGCGCAACTATATAGAGAATGTAATATCGTCCCCATCCAGTAGGTGCTCACACTCGTACCCTACGATCATATCGAAGCAGTCACTCAGGTGGGTAGCCCTCCACTGCTCATCAGCTGGCAGGTTAGTCTCGCTGGTTTTATCCTTCTCAAAGTCCTTCTGGCCTTGCTTGATAGGTGCCTTGGACATGGACCATAGGGTCTCATAGCAATTGTTCTGGTTGATCTGGAAGGTGGGGAAGCGCTCATCCCGCTCATCCCTTGAATCAAGGACATAGTTGACTATCCTGTACTTGGTCTTGTGGGGTATGTATGCATTGTGATCATTGCCACGTATCACCTCCCAGTCATTGGCTACCAGTATAGTTATCACAGTTTCTATATCAGACTCCGTGGTATTGGTCTTCTCCCTGTGGCCAGACGGATCATCGTAGATGTAGATTACCCTGTGCACATGAGGCTTGTAGTATGCACAGAACTCCCTGACCAGATCCTCCAGCTTACTGGGTGACTGAGCAGTGAAGTTCTTCAACCCCCAATATACATGCCCGTAGAGCTGCATCACAAGCATCCAGTTCCAGGTGGTGCCATAGTCGAGGCCGATCCTCAACGGTAGATCAGCCCTCCAGTCCTTATCCAATTGGCAATCCCTGCCCTTTCCAGCGCGATAGCGGTCCAGGCCGATAGTTTCTATGCGGCTGTAGTTACTCTTGTCACTGTAGCCATGTATGGACTCGTCAAGGTAGGTATAGAAGCCATTCTCTATCTCCGGTACATCCTCATTCAGGATAGAGGTACGGAACTCGATCAGGCTGGAGTTTCGGTAGGCATTCTTGAAATAATCGATTCCAAGGAATGCAAGGTTCTCCAGAGTACTCGGTGTTAGGAACATCGTGGCCTCGCGTTGTTTCTTCCAGATATAGCGCTGTAGTGGCATATTAAAATCCTTCTGCAATTTCATCTGTAGAAGGATTATCTCGAGTAAATCTTTATAGGCCGTAGCGCTGTCTGCATAGCGGTCGATCCACCGGAAATCACGCTTACCATAATAGCTATCCTGGGTAATGATCAGTCCGGTGTGTCCCGGCAGGTCCCTCCAGCATGTACCGTCCTCATTGACGATGCTGGCGTGGCCGGACATTGTCTTCAGCAGCTCGCTGTCAACCCTGACCGGATCCAGCTGCTTCGCCTCATCGATGGCGCCGTGATCCATAGACAGGCCATTGGATGAGCTGGAGTGGTCAAACGATATCAAGTGGATCCCGCTGCCGTTTTTGGCAGTTATGAAATGGTCGAATGTACGAGGCCGTACAATCGTATTTTTCAACCACGACTTTGGCGGTGTCTTACACACTACAAAGTCCTCATCTTCCACCCAGCCCAACATCTTCCATCCGGATATCACTTCCGGCAGGAGGTGATCGAGGATCTTCCGGTAACTTTTACCGGCAAAGAATCCGGAGCTGCCAGGCATAGACTCCATATTGTGTTTTAGTGTAGGCGCTACCATGCCTGTAGTCTTGCCGAGCCTACGGCCACCCTTGATGATCTTGTATCGTGTATTAGCAGCTGACATGATCAGCTGCGGCTTATTTCTATAAACCTCAATTTGCTTAGTATCCTGTGCTAGTGCGATCATGATTCGGGGATATCTTCAAACGGTATGGACTCAATATTTTTGTCTTTGTCCTTGAATTTCTTCTTGACAAATGGCGCGATCTCTTTCTCGTACCTCTCTTCAAACTCAGCCATCATCTCGTGAGTCACACCGATCTTTGTATAATCCATATGGAAAATAATGGTGGTATTCTTTGGCTCGTCCGGGCGATTGTCGTCCTGGTACTTTTTCATCCGGTCTATTATATCAAGCTTTGCCCTGAAGGCGGCATTGTAGATCTTACCGTCACTTTCGTTTTTAGCCTGTATAATTGCCGTTTCTGTCTGGCGCTTCATCAACAGCAGCTCTCCCCAGTAGTCAAAGTTCTCAGTCAGCGCCCAGATGCGCTTAGCATCCTGTATCATGGCGTATGCCTGACGTTCGCTCACTCCGTAGTGATCTACTACCTTATTTCTGGTCAGGACCTCATCATTGTCCGTAAACCACATATCCTTGACATGTTCTATCTGCTTCAGATAGGTCATGTCTGCCGGAGACAGATCTACCTTGTGCTCTCCGTAACGGAAATAGCAGGTGATATGGTCAAACGGATTGCTGCTGGCCATCAACTCATTTATTATCCTTTTGCTCACGGGTTTGTTTTTCTAGTTCCAGCTTTTCAGCCTCTAATGCTTTTAACTTGCCATCCCAGTCTGCCATTTTCAATTTGAGCTTCTCTAAAGGTTTCCCCTTGAGATGCGGTATCATCACCGCAGCATCTTTGATCTTCTTGTTTGTCTTGGTGATCGATGACCGGACATTCATCAGCTGACGCAATGCCTCAGCATTGGTCAGGACAACCACCTTGGCGACTCTCTTACGCACTCCACTGGGCATAGTGCCATGAGCCTCGAAATAGTCCTGTATGGTCCAGTATTTATCTATCTGGTCCATATGGGCCATGATCTGCTTAGCCAGCTCATACCGCTGGAGCTTTTCGTGCTCTAGAAGGGCCAGTTTCAGGGTGCCGCTGGACTCATACGCCAGGGAGATCAATTGAGACTTAAACTCTGCACGCTCCTTATAGAGTTGCGTCCGTGCTTTCTTGATATCCTCGATCTTTCGCAGATCCGCAGCTTTGGGTGTGATGGCCTTGGGCTCTGCGACGGGTTTAGTCTTTGCTGGCTTCACTTCCTTCACGACCGTCGGCGCTGAGGGCGCTGACGTCACCTTTACCTCTACATCGATCACCGCTGATATCTCGACTTCCTCCCCGGAGAGCCTCTGTTTGAAATGGTCATACAGTTCATCCATCAGCTGCTCCAGGAGACGTGGGTTTTCAAATTGCTGGAGGGATCTTATTTTGACCTGATCCGTGCTGTATGCCTTCAATAGCATCAGGCCCTGAGGATAATTCTTCTTTCCATTCAGCCAGCCACGAACCGTGTCAAATTTGTCCTGGTCTGCCTGTGCCATTATAAGGTTGTTACGGTGATAGCGAATCCGGTTAAATAGGTTTTGACCAGATAACCCTTGGTCGTGGGTGTGCTGCTGGCCAGCGACAGGACACTGAGCGCAAAGATTCCGCCCCTAGTGAGGGCCTGTGCTGCTATCAGGATCGAATCGGTAAGAAAGCCGGAGTCAGCTGTATTGATGCTGAGGTGCGTAAGCGCATACAGGCGCGGCAAGCGGCTGACCAAGTAGTGTGCATCTACCTGAAGGAAATCGAGCAGGTAGAGCTTCTCTAGCGTCGCAGAGGCTATCCGCTTGGGAGTGATGACCATGTACCCAGATGGTACATCGAATTGGAAATCGATCAGGCCTTCTGCTTCCACTATGATGTGCGAATCTTCTCCCAGTACCAAAGTAAAATTGCCAGCGGAGGGCGTGACGATCTTCCCATTGATCTTATACCTGATATTATTGGAAGCTTGCAGTATGTGCAATGTCGTAGTAGTCACTGCCGTAACATGAAATTCCAGCACACTGTCAAAATATGGTTCAATGGCAGTTGCGATTTTGCTATAGTTGGTTTCATTATGCGCGTACATCATTTTCCATTCCACGGACCACTTGCTATCCTGTGTGTCATAGATATCTATCGTATCCTGCTGCACAATGACAGACCGGAAAACCTGCTGGAATATGTGCCCGGCACTGTCAGGGATCAGCGGCATCATGATCTCAGCCACATAGTTCGACATCAGCAGCTGCCGGTAATATTCGACATCCTCGGGACCCATCTCCCATCCGGATCTCATGGTCCATGACTGCTCTTCACCGGCGACGATCATACGGATGGTCCCTTTGGCGGGACGTGAATCCTGATCCAGCGCCATCATGCCTGTGACACGGGTGAACTTGCTGCTCAGCTTATTTGCGCCGACAGTGCGCATGGTATCCCATCCGCCTTTTGAATTCCTAACTATAAAATAACGCTTGTCCTTGAAGTACCTGGTATCGATAATATAGGTGAACGTCTCGGAGTACTCCTGATTCTGCGACTCGTCATAGATACTCACCTCATAGTACGAGGCGGTGCGATCCGCGTGCAAAGCACCAAGGCCGCACTGCTGCCATCCGGCAGGGATGCATAGTACGGTATCAAAGTTGACGACGGTAACAGCAGTGGTTTTCTCCTGCGTGGATCCATCGGTATAGTAGACCTTGTAGTGAATGGTATAGTCATCCGGCACGATGTATATCGAGAGCCATTCCGGCTGATCCAGGCCGATGATCTTTTCGCGGTCCTGATCCGTCAGAAACTTTATCGCCTGATTGCTCAGTTCTTTATTGACATCTACCGGATAGTTGGCCAGGGCGATCCCGCCATTGAGGATCCTGACCGGCAGGTATTCACGCAGATCACCATAGGCGGCTATCAATCCCTTTTTGGTCGTGTCGTTATAATTCTCCCAAGCCACCAGCTGGCCGTAGCCTATCGCCCTGGGCATGATGAAAGGACTGAAGGCGCGGAAAGGAAGTTCACTTGCCAGTATGGCATTGCCGATCTCCGGCAGCTCGTAGATAGCGAGCTGCATCTGATCATTGAGCTTATCAGCTACGCCGACCGCCTGAAGCTGTATCAGGTCGGTGTCTTCCGGTTCCACCTGTATATTGGTCGTCATCACCACATCCATCGTGACGCTGTAGCTGTCCAGCGGCACATCATCTGTGCCGGCAGTATTAACCGTAGCGCCATCAATGGTGATCGTGGAGCCGGTAGTAGCCAGATTGTATGCGATGCCACTATCAAGCGCCTCGATGAGGAAATAAGCTTTGCTGCTAGCGATATTGAGAAGGGAGATGCTGAAGTTTTTGGATAGTTCCGGATGCCTGTTGAGATCCTTGACAAAATTGGCAGCACAGGTAGCGAATGCTCCTGACCATGGAGTAATGAATAAGGAATCATCTCCTGACAAAGTGCCGATCCGGAATACCAGCGATACCTGAGACCAGGACAAATAAAAATATTGACCGGCTACAGGTCTGGCAGCGTCTGCGATCACCAGCATGAGGGCCGCTTTGCTGCCACGGGTGTCATACAGGCCTTTACGGACAAAGGTCAGCTGACTGGCTGACCTGCTCCATGCCATGCCAGTGGCGCTGCCGGTACCCGGTTGTTTGATGAGTTGTAGCATTACTTTTTATTTTGCTCAATAAGCAACCTCAGCTCATGAATTTGAGTTGATAGTTTCTCTCCCCACTCTGCGAATTCAGAGGTGTGGATCTTATGGTCCTCTTTTAGCTCATTGACCTGTTGCTTCAAAAACCCATTCTCTTGCCTCAGCGATGAGATAGCCACGCTGAAACGCACATACACGCCGATAATAGAGCCACCCAACGTGAGGAAAATTCCGGCTGCTGTGAGAGAAAATCCTAAAATTTCTTGTGTTGTCATTTTTACAAAGGTTCTTTGTGGAACAATGAAAGTGGAGTGTCTTAGCTGACACTCCACCGGTGAATTAATTATTGCGAAACAACAACTTGTATATACGGGAAAAACTCACCGTTAAAATGGTCTGTAATTTCCGGCACTGTATCTAAGTCTACCAATATGCCTAAGAGGCCAATATCTACTGGCAGTTTCAGGTGTGTGGCTGAATCTGTTGGTACCGGACCTGCTAATAGATCAGAATGGAATGTGACAGTATTAACGCCAATCAAACCGACATCACAAGCGGAACCTGTTTGTATGACATTAGGTTGTATATCAAAATATTGATCTCCCAGAGTAAAGCTTACATTAGCACCATTGAATTGGATATCAATGACCACATTTCCTGAGTCATCCACTTTAACGAGTCTCGCTATAACGAATGATGTACTATCACTCAGGTTAAAGTGCTGAGATGCGACATAAACACCATCTACATTACCCGATGCATTTACGGTTTGATTGACAGTCAGTCCGTCATGCTGATCTATTGTTGTGTCACTGTGCAAATGCCAAAATTTCAACTCACAGTCATACCCTGTCAGCGAGACACCACTACCCACACTCAGTGATCCCGGTGTTGATATAAAATCAAAAGTCAGATCACCACCACCGTTGTCGGTCAGTTGGATATTGCCCGCGCCTGATGTTTGCTGTGTGATACCATAGACATCACTACCATCCATCGGTGATACCACACTACCGCTGATAACAACTGAACCATCATCATTAAATGTTATCAGTTGCCAAAAGGCTGGAGAGTAGATAAGGTCGGTGCATTGAAAGTCATAGTTAGTTCTTGGCACCGGCGGCTGATCGATGATCTCACTTATTATTACATTGCCGTCACTATCTAGCTTTCTGACAAATACCATTGAATTGCCTATATCTCCAAGGGATGTGACATCGTAAGTGATGTTCACAGCTGCCTGAGAGCCTACCCCCGATTGAACAGAGTTCAATGTCATTTGAGTAGAGGCAAGTGTGTCTGTGAAAATAGTGCTTGGATGATTTACATCAAGCGTAGGATTAGCCACGCTATTGACGAGGAATAACCTGTAGCGTGTACCAGAGTTATTTTGCAGAGTCGTTTCCCTGTCGACGACTACAAAGTCACCAGCAGGTATAGTATGAACGACAACCGATTCAGCTGTGTCAGTGTTCTGAACTCCCCAAAACCAATTGCCATCAGGTACATGGCCCTTATGTGCGACATGCAGATCGATACTATTGAGATCGAGGCCGATGAAACTAATGCTAGCAGTAGGAGCGCTACCTGGTACAGTATACTCAAGCTCATTGCCGATGAAGTTTGTAGTAGTGTCCTTTATACGGAAGGTATAGGTATTGCCCGGTATATACGTGCTCGTATCCACCATGAGAGATGTCAGGTCAAAGACTCCACCAGTAGGCTTACCAGTCAGAGCAATGATGTTAATAAATTCCGTTCCGAGATTAGAACCCTTGCCTTGCAAGGTGTAGTTGCCGGATCCGGCGATAGCTTCCTCGATGATTTGCAGTGTGGCCATGTCTGGGGTTGGTAAAATGAATAAATTGATTTCGGGCATTGTGTCGATCACGGCAGGTATACAAGGCGCACATACCTGATAGGCGGTGAAAGGATAGTCAGCATGCGTTAAAACATGCACATCGATATCTGACGTGCCGGTCTCTTTGAACAAAGTTTTCAGCCTGTCAGTATCATAGCTGTTGTCAGGATTGAGATGTGCTCTCTCATCTTCAGTCAGATTCCTGATAGAAATTTCTTTTGCGATGTCGCCACGTGTGATGATCCACTTCATGATATTATGGGTTATAGATTATTGAAATCGCTATATATTGCTGGAGCAGCACGGTGCCACTGTACAGGTATGGAGCCTGCATACTTTTAAACTCCAGCGCTGTGGCCTTGGCATCATTGCCTCCTTTGGTACCGGATTTGAATTCGAATGTCAGAAAAGCCGGATCGCAGTCGCAACCTATAGCCCACCATTGATCTGACCTGCACTTGCTATCCTGCACGAGCGCTACGCCTGGCAGGCCTACCATATTGATGTACTGTTCCACCAGCTGCGGAGATAGTCCGATCACTCTCGTCTTAGATACTACTTCGAGACCAGGAGCCGCGATATCGCCCATGGACTTCGAGTCCATCTCAGATCCTTTGAGCAGGTCATTGCGCAGCTCCAGCCAGCCGTTGCCCGGAGCGAAAGTGAAGTCACCCACTGCGATCACAGTCTCTCCCGGTGTCGTGCCGGTGGCAGGTACTGCCGGATATGTGAGTATGGCGCTGCATGGCGTCCATAGCACACGCCCCATACCTGGAGTGGAAGTGACATCACTGAGATTTTGAAAGAAGTTTATCATGGAGATGGGACAAGGCCGTTTAGAGGGTTATCAGAGGTGTATTGCAGCATTTGCTTAAACAGGATGGATATCTTCCATCCGTAGCCAAGGCCTGTGCCGAGTGGTCCTACACGTGTATAGGTGATATTACCGATATCTACCAGCCCGATCACTGGCCATGGGCCGCACTCAGCGACCGTCAGAGCTTCGTTTAGTATCCAGCTGATGATATCCATCATGACAGGGAAAAGAAGTGCGTACGCGGCCATCTCATCTGCATATTCATTTGACTTGGCATCCTTCAGCAGTACGATCTCAGCATAGAGGTTATTACGCAGGGCGCCACCGGTATTATCTATCCGGCCACTGAGTCCGGCATGCGTCTTCATAGCGAGTCCCATACGCGGATAGGAGAACTTGTTGCGGTCACCGGCATTGGCCTCATCCATGTTGTAGCCATAAAAGCGGTAAACCCCGCCAGCCGGATTGTGACCGATGACAGGGTGTGTTTTGGCTATTGCGAGGAACAGCGCGTATATGTCTTCCGTGATGGGCATCAGGTTTTAATTTTGTTCTGCTCGTCACGGATCTTGCATCTTTTTTCCCATTCCGAGTGCGTTATCAATTTATGCATGTACAGGTAATCCGGATTGCTCATTCTTTCTGCCATCTCCTGAAGCTGATTCCATGATTCGTGTACCTCAACCGCTATGTTTATTTGTGGCTTTAATGGCATACTATCGATGTATAAAAAATCCAATTAATATTCCTACGGCTATAGTGGCTGCTGATGCTGTCAAACCTCCTACCACTGCGCGGATCGTCTTACGCCTCATCAGGTCCTTGTTGACCTTCAGTTCTTCGTCCTTGCCGGCGATGCGCTTATTTAGCAATCTCACTTCCGCGTCGTAGCCTTGTATCTCTCCCTGAGCTGAAGCAAAGGCCGTGTCCTGTCTTAATGCAAATACATTGAGTGAATCAACCTCACGGGATAGCACTGTGCGCTCTGTATCGCACGCATCATATGCATAACGTAGCTCGATAAGGGATCGCATCTGGGGGCGTGTGACCGCCTCTAAAGTGTCACCATCAATGACTACCGGACGAGGATAGCTGCTTTGCGAAAATGCTGTGCAGCTCATCATCAGGCAGACGAGAGAGGTGAGAAATTTTATTTTGATACTCATAATGGATATTGGAAATTTGGCGGGTTGCAGAGGCGGTCATGCTATCTCTCTGGGCGACGATCTGAGCGACCTGAGCTACAAGCGCTTTGTTTTGAGATAGCAGCGCTGTATTGATCGAGTCGGATTGATGCTTTAGTATCAGGTCCTGTGCATGGAGCTGTTCGATCTTGTATTTGTCTACAGCGATCTTGCCAGCATTATTTTTCATGATCACAGAAAAGATGGCAGCAGCTGCGATGCAGAGAACGCAGATCCCGATAACGATGTAGTCAATCTTTTTCATTTCGGCGCTGGTGTTTCGGTGGTAGTGGTGGATACGGTCGCGGTGGTCGTATTAGTTGGGGCTTTACTGGCAATTGCCTTTTCTGCGATGTATTGCGTGGCGCTGATGCCGAGTAGAAGAGCGATGAGAAGCGTATAAGAGTCCATGACGCGCGAATCCGGATTGATGTGGCGCTCTATGTACATGATGAGCCCGATGAGCGTCACAGTGGCCATGATGGGCCTTAGTGCCAGTTTACCGTCAGGTCCTTCCCATGGGGCTAATATGTAGTCCCAGAACTTCATCCTTGTAGGATGTTGAGGCTGGCTACAAAAATGGAGACGAGGTCTTCCGGAGAAGCATCATTGAGAACCGCTTGCGCTAGGGCATTATGCGTTTCGACAAAACTCTGATATTCTTCAGGTGTCTTGTCTGCTTTAATCTGATTTGCAAGTCGATGAACTACATCGAGATATTTGATCATCGATGCGGTAGGGGGAAGTACTTTATCTGCCATAACCTAAGTTTTGACAAATATAACGTTTTGGTTGTAAATATTTCTATTGGAAATATCTGGTACTACCTATCGAATTAGGGGGCTTCTACGATGGCATAGGCTGTCAAGTGGTGGAACTGTTTGTTCTGGGTGAAAGAGATCTGCTTGATGCCTTTGTACTTTTTATACCACTCAGTATCGCCGCCGATCAGATCGTCCGGCTTCCTATCCTCCAGACCGAAGGCCTTTAGCTTGTCTTTCCACTCGATGTCGTGCAACGGATTGAACTCAAACCACACAGCTTTGTCCTGACTATAAAGGACTGTGACGTGGTTCTTATACCTGGCTTCCAGTTCGATATTCTTCATGCCGGCATTATCGGCAGGTTTCCCTACCACTGCCTCGGGAGCGCCAAAGACGACTGCGATATCTGCCGGTGACTTATGTACGAGCTGCTGGATATCGAATACTGTTTGTTGGGTTGCGGTATCTGGTGCCATGGTCGGATGTGATTTAAACTGAGTGTATTCCTTTTCGTGGTTTGTGCAGGCCATCAGCAGTGCTGCCGCTATTGCCGGTATGATCAGTCTTTTCATACCAGCAATATAAAATTTATTTCTCTGCCTCTTCCCTCTCACGCTCCAGCTCTGCGAGTTCAAACATAATCTCATCGCGGTCCAACGTCCGGACCTTGTCTACATCGCCACGCTTCGGGCCGGCGATGGCGCGGATGATCCGGCTCACTGCCAGGCTGTCCGGCGCTCGCTGACTGGCTGAGTCACCCTCGTACAGCGATCGGTACATGAACTTCCACCAGGCCTCTGTGCTCTCATACCAGAATTTGATACCAAGCTTAGTCATACTTGGCAGCTCTGCCAAGTTCTTTTTTGCCATGGTGCGAAATGGCCAGTGCCTCATCCAGATCCATTTGGGCCGATAGAGGTGGGCTATGATATTGTCGAGCATCACGATATCGCCGGTTTTTATCCATTCGGCATATGCCCAGGCACAGTCTTCCATCTCGCGGCCGGTCATGGGCAGCATGCGCGGTCCCTTCGATGTATAGGTGATTCCTTTATGACGGATCTTGGCCATCGGCGGATCGATACAGTAGTCATCAAAGATAAAGGCAAGGGCCGGATAGCACTCATCGATCAGCATCATAGCAGCTGAAGGCACATGGCCTGGCGCTACATCTGTAGCCTCCAGTGCACCGTCCGCATAGAGGCGCATGATACGCTCTAGTATATCAGCCCGATTGCCTTCCGTATCGCCTGCAGGGGAAAAGGCGAGTATCTGGATGACCTCCAGATATCGACCGGACCGGATCACTTCATTCCATGATGTAGGAACAGCGAAAGTTTGATTGCCGAGATTAACTGTCAGCATTGAGCTTGTAGCGATTAAAGCGTTTCGGAAACTTTTCCACTCTGTTCTCTAGGTACCATGAGATCATCTCCATCCAGATCTCAGTTCCGAACTCCTTGCCGTCTACTGATCTCAATGCGATAGAATAATATTGAAAGCCTCTATAGGCTTTACCGTAAACATCTTGAAGGAATTTGAAATATTTGTCTTTATCAACGAGGATAACCTGTGCCTTGTGTCCGGAGCATTCCAGAAAGATAAGGTTTTCGACAACTGTGCAGATGACCATAGTGTGCTTGCGCCTGTTATAGACTGCGCCTGTCTTTATAACTCAAAGTTATAAAAGTTCTGCGAATCTACCAATCAGATTTGGCAGCTTGAACCGTCATTGCTTTCTTCAGCGACTCACTAAGTTGTTTGCTATTCTCATTAGCCTGCGCTTTCATTTGATCCCATACACTATTTCGCTGCTTCTGCCCTGCCATCATCCATCTGAAAGAAGGTGACTCCACTGCATCTGTGAGCACCGGTACTGAACCCGTATTATCCTGATAAGACATCGGAATGTATTCATTCTCATAAGGGCCGATCTCAAATTTATACTTACCATCCTTGACGCTCACGTTGATCTTGAAATGAAGATATCCCCATGACATGGTTTGTCCGTAGGCTTTGCAATATACCTTCATAGTCCCCTTACCTTTCAGCTCTCCACTTTCCTTGTCGTTCACTTCAAGAACATTCTTGGAGTCTTTAAAGGCATCGGTAAACCAACCACGCGCTCGCTCAAAAAGGATTTTAGATGTCAGAGTGGAGTCAGCCTTTACAACTTCAGAATAGACGATTGGTGTTTGGCCGGAGGTGCAAAGTGATACCACAACTAATAGCGCAATAGATAGGTACTTCATACTGGATTATTTGCACTGCCAAAAAGTGTCAGAGGCGACTATAGTATAATATGTGCTATTGAAAGGAACAAAAGTCCCGGAGCATATACCTTGACCATTAGGTAAAGCGTGAGCTCCTGAAGCATCAAACTTTTCATAACAGGTTTTGCACGTTTCTTTTTTGCATGCTGAGAGGCCGATGGCGATCAAAGCGAGAATGAACATTAATTTCTTCATGGTATCTATTGAGACCACAAAGATAGGTAAAAGTTTAAATACACCAGATCTCGACAATAGCATCCCTGATATGCGGCAGCTGGAATGATATTCGTGATACGTAGTATCTGCGGCCGTCCACGATTTTTGCTTTGCTAAAATCAAAGGCCATAATCTCATGAAGGGGCATCGGCGCATTGAAGGTCCTCTTCTCATTTAGGGTAAACTGATTGATAAAACCTTTCCAGAAGTTCGCAACCAAGCCATGCTCCCCGACTAGCGCCAAGCTAAACCACCCAATGCGCGGGAAGGCTTGTCCCGGTGCGTAGTCATGGTTGCTCATATAAGGAAACGTCTTTCCTGCTGCTACCAGCTCGCCGGTACCTTGAAGCCCCCAATAGAAGCCGGTATGGAAGGTAGCGGATCCCCCACGGGTATCGTCACTCTGGGTGTCCAGTGAATAAGTTTGTGTGTATCTGGGCCTGTGCTCAACAGAAATGTGAAAGTGACCGGTGGACGTCTGAGTTACTGTCACGATATCGCCAGCGCTATAAGGTCCATGAGGCCCAGTTATAACTACTGAACCGTCTCCTTCTTCAACAACGGGATTCGATGTAAAAGGTCCCTGAAGAATATGGACTACTAATGGCACTAATAGTGTATCAGTAAAGGAAATTTGGATCTGTGCGCCACCGGTCGCGGAGAAAACATCAGTAGGAGCTGAAGGGTGCGGATGCGATCCATCGCCTAAGAGCCACAGGCCTGTGATCTGCTGGACATATGTATCAAAGGAATCCCGGACGAAGTCATACAGGACCTGCACAGTTGGGAATACTTGCACATCGAGGGCCATGACCGGCATGAATACTTTGTACTCCGTCTCCGTCAGGTCCGGAGAGAGGTCAGCGTAGGCTTGCATTTTCTGCGTGACTGGCGGCAGCTCCAGTGTGAAGGTATGACCAGGTGCGACGTCGGAATATGGAATCAGGTTCTGGCATAGATAGTCCTTATCTGTGTCACCGGTGTTTATGCGTTGCTCTATTGAGTTGTCCAGCGGATTGATGTATTTGACCAGGTGAACAAGCGGCAGCGGATTGGACGGCTCAGGGAGCTTCTTCACCGTATCGGTGAAATTCTTCAGGTCCGCATAGACATCACCTGAGGAGGTATTGTAGCTGATCGATACGCCAGGCTGAGTGATGTTTGGTTCGCTCAGGATCTCTGGGCCCACAGTCATTTCTTTCTCCACTGGTTTGCCCAGCTGGTTGTGACGGATAGTGACTTTGTTTCCTTTGAAGATATAGATCAGATTGAATTCGGTACTGAAGTTGGTCAGGAAATCCAGTATATCCATATCCGGCAGGTGATTGGCCGGATCGATGGTCGTGGTATCCTGATAGTAGCCTGAGAAGAAAGACTCACCGGTGTCATTGATGTTATTGAGCATGACCATCCAGTCGTTCAGGATGTCCCACGTATTGACTATGGCGGCTTTCCTAAACTGCTCATCTGCGAGGATACCATTGCTCATATCGAGCGTATACCCGAACTCGCTAAAGCAATGCTTCAGGATCTGCCAATAGAAATACATCGGAACGATGCTGTTGTTCAGCTTCTCGACCTCACTGCATGTATAGCCGGTGATGGTCGAATTGAAGGCAGCGCCGGCGGCGCCGGCTCCTATTGTCTTGGCATGTGCTGCTACGCTGGCATGGCGTGACGCTGACCAATACCAATAGTTGATATACCGGAATCCGGAATCTACATTGTCATCAGGTACGTAGATCGTAGGGAAACAGATATAGTCATCGCCGGCTGTGGTGATCGTAGTAGCATAGCTATCTGTCATGGATGAGCTCGGATGCACTGAAGCGGGGAAATAGTCGGTGCCGTTGCTGCCATCCGTATTGAATTCGTAGATGTCGATGACCATCGGATCAGTGAATGATACACCGGAGCCAGTAAAGTTCTGACGGGATCCTGTGGCGGTGATGGTGCGTTTGCCATCCATGAGGAGGCTGTTTACTTTCTTGCCTAAGACGCGATCATAAAAGATGCCGGACTGAAAGTAGAAGTTGGCCTCGATGGTCACGGTCCCGAGATTTTTATTTTGTTGGACCTTAGTGATGACTATTTGCCCGGGGCCGATGGTGACGCCCCGGGATATAAGCGTCACATCATCCAGTGTGTAGGATGTGCCGATGCGCTGAAGCAGCTGCGGATGCCCGAGCGCTGCCAGATCTACGCCAGAGCACTGGAAGGTAAATGGCAGGGAGTATTGGCCACGGGTGCTGAAGGTAGTACCATCGATGGTCAATGTCTCTTTGTCATCAAAGGGACTATTGACCTCAAACTGAATGTCTGCATTGACGGCTATGTTCTTACCCTTATATTGGATGTAGTTAGGCTCCATGGGTTACACTGCTTTTTTAAGTATCTGTATATAGGCCTTGGACTTCTTGTAGATATCGCTCAGGACGATATCATTATTCTTCTCCGAGATCTGCCGGAGCAGTTCTGTTTGCTGTGCTGCATGCATCAGTATCTGCTGCTGAGTGGCATGTGCATCAGATCCTCCTGATGCAGATGAGGATCCCGGAGCGACTCCCCAGTAGCCGCCATTGGCCATGTGGATGTTCTGCTCGATGCGGCTGGTATCAAGAGTGCCCACTGGACGAAGGGTATTGACCATGTTTTTCTTCCTACCCTTGGTGAGCAGATAGTTGATCATGTCCGGATTGTTGGCTGTGGAGTCTACCGGTATGATAGCTTCTCCTTTCTCGACCTCTCCTACCTTCATACCAGTAGCGCTGTCTATGATCGGATTTCCGCCGTTGCTGTGAGGACTGCCGCCCATCACTCCCTTGTATGCCGGCGTACCATCAGCATAGGTCTCAGCGGCTATGGTGCCAATCTCTACCAGACCGAGCGCACCGGTGATAGCAGCCATCACGTATGAGGCCGGTGGCGGCAGATTACCCAAAGCCTGCAAAACGCCGGCAGCTGTATTGACCACTGCCGTAGCTATCTGCATAGCCTTGTTGCGGTTGAACTGCTTCCGTTTGATCGCTTCGTCCTTTTTGTCCTGGTCTTCGGCTTGCTGGGTGACCAGCGCATCGTGGATCTTCTGGGATATCTGCTTTTTCTTCAGCTGGTCATCCCACTGTTTTACCCTGGCATCGTTCGCACGTTTGTCTCTTTTAAGCTGATTGTTGTCAGCTGTGTCCATGGCCTTAAATACGGCTGATAGTCCTTTGACCAGTGTTCCTCCCCATGTTTGAATGCCTTTGGCGGCTTCGTCCATGGTGCTCTTCCATCCGGCCTGAATGATCTGGTCGCGCTTAGCGACGTGCTCAGCTGTGATCTGGTCCAGCATGACCTCATTGCCGGCCCAGTCCTTTTGCTGCTGCTGGAACCATTCGTTTTCAGCCTTCAGTTTCTCGTCGGTCTCGTCGTATCTGCCACCACCGGTGGCCGCTTTGGCCTTCAGTTCATTGATCTTGCTCTGGGAGTATGCTTTCTCAAAAGCTATGCGGCGGGCGATCTCTGCAATGTAATTATCAGTCTGTTGTTTGTCAGCTGCTGCCGTGAATGCCACTTCATCATCCTTTGCCTTCTTGAGGGTGTGGCCAAAATCCGTAGCTACGAATGCTCTGGTCTGGAGATGTGCCAGCTCGATCTCGCCGATGGCGATTTCGTAGGCTATCTTTTTAATTTTGCCCTCCTGGTACTCTTTTTCCTTTGCGGCCTTGACCGCTGCAAAGTTGGCATCCACAGCCTTGAGTGCCAGATCGTAATTTTGGATATCGGACTCTTCCACCTGACGGCGCAGCACAGCCTCCAGCTCTATGTTTTTGGCAGCGGTGATATCATTGATATTCTTCTGATGCTCGGTTTTGGATGTTTTGAGTTTTTTGTGAAACTCCCCTTCTTTCACCAGTTCCTTCTCATAGCGCTGGTCCATCTCCGCGAGTTCTTTGGAGTGCTTGCCAGCGAGATCTTCGAGGCTCTTCACCATTGCCAGATTGTCCGCATCATCGCGCAGCTTCTGAATTTCGAGAAGGAATTTTTTGTAGGCTTCTTTCTCCCGCTTTTGTTTTTCCTTCTCAACCTGATCCTTACGGAGGGCCGCGTCATCATCGTGCTTAGGACCTTCTGTTTCTATATCGATGTTGCCGGCCTTTAGTTGCGCTTCATACCATTTGTCGTATGCCTTTATCTCCTCTTCTATAGCGAATACATTTCCTTTTTTGGTAGCTATGGATATCTTCTTTAGTTCGTCTTCGTATTCCAGTCCTTGTGCCATGGCTCCTACCCGTATCAGCCCTTTGTCTATAGTAGACATCTCATCGACCCATGCTTTGTTTTGCTCATCGACCAGCTTTTTATTCAGTTCGGTACGCTTCTGACCAGAGGCCTCCGTCAGAGCTTTTTTATTGAGACTGACCAAATATTTGTCTATGGATTTCCGCGCTTCATCTGTATTGATTGTTTCCAGCTTCAGGTTGCCCAGATACTCTGGTGATATCTCATTAATAGCCTTGATCGCTTGCTCTCTTTTCTCTTTGGTAATTGTTTCATCCCTTGCAACAACAAGTAATTGTTCCAATTTGCTTTTTTCTTCAGCTGTATTTTTATTGGCCGTGGCCTGAATGTCTGCAAGCATTGCAGCAGTCTTCATCGCTTCAGTGACCTGCGTAGCATAGTATGCCCAGACAGATGCTCCGGCAGCTACAGCAGCGATTATCACCGTGAGACCTCCACTAACCAAGGCGGTAGATGCGGCAAGCGCTTGTGACGCAGCGGCGGCAATTGTGAGTTCTCCAGTATAGAGGGCGGTGGCTATCTGAGCCAGATTTGTCATGGCTGATAGTACCCCAAGAGCCATACCTGCCAATCTTGCAACTGTAGCATTGTAAATCTGCGCGACGGAATTGGCTGCGATACTCGCTGTGTGTCTGACATTTAGTATTGCGGCAGCAATATTGGCTGAATTGTATACGACGTAGGCACCGATCAGGAGAAAGATGGCATTATAGTTCTCTTTGATAAACTTAGGAGCTGCGGCCAACGCCGAGACTACATCGGTGATGCCGTTTACGGTTTTAGCCAGGATAGGAAGCAGTTCATTGCCCAGCTGCTCCTGACGTTCTTTCATCTGGGTACCGAAGCGGGCCAGCGCTCCAGATGCGGTATTGTCAAAAGTCTCAGCAGCACCATCAACGCGAGCTGCAAGCTGATTCATTACAAGGCCATAGTTCTGCGCAAAGCCTCCGTCCTTTACGATCTCTATACCGAAGCGTTTGAGCGCCCTGCCGTTGCCCTCCATAGCCTGAAGAATCGTTTTCGATGATTCTTCCATGCTCATACCTGTCTTGGCAGAGAAGTTGATAATGACCGGCAGCACATCGTTAATCTGATTCATGCTGAGGCGGCCAAAGGTGACAAGCGCATCCTGTACCTTGGATATCTCCGGCACGTACAGATAACTAAACTTCTTGCTATAGCCTTCAGCCTGCTGGTTGAGTTTCTCCAGCGCATCGACCCTGCCGACTCCCTCCAGTGAGTTCTTCAGCTGCTTCTGGGTGACTTCCAGCAGCTGGGCTTCCTTGATGGATTCGCTAAAGAATTCCTTCACAGCTTCAATCCCTTTTTCAAATATCCTCTCCAGCGTGAAACCGGCAAATACTTCTTTGACCATGTGGCCGAAGCCCTCAGCATGCTCTTTAGATTTCTCCATAGCAGCACCTACATTGATCACGCTATTGCGATAAAGGTTAGCAGCTGCTCGGGCCTCTTCCAACTCTTTGGTCTTTTTGGCAAAGCCTGCATCCTGCGCAGACATGCGACTCACCTCCTGCGTTAGCTTCGTCACGGTACCGGTGAGGTCCTTGTAGGATGGAGAGAGCTCACCGGAAAGTTTCTTAGCCTGCCGGTCCAGCGATGATGTGACAGCGTCGAATTGCTTAGTCAGTTTCTCAGGGATCTCTTTCCCTTTAGCCAGGTACCCGTCGATTTGTTTTTGCAATTCGATTTGCTTCTTTGCCAAAAGGTCATAGGACTTCTGGGCCTCTCCAGACTCTATATAGATATTTACTGTCCTATTGAATTCTGACATGAGGCAAGGCGATTAAAGAGTGATCAGGGAAATATCAGGGCACTGGTTGGTATCCACATTGCCGGCAATGCCATCTACGTGACCGGTGCCGGAGTTTTGCCACAGGGCGTAGGTGTTCCATCCTTTAGGCAGCATGTACGGGCTACCGGCATACTCTGATAACCATAATGGCATACTTTTAAGTTTATGCACCGGAGATAAATTGCTATCGAGGTAACCCGGATTGGAATAGAGCATGACACGGTCGAGTCCATCGGCAGCTAGTACCTGGCAGAAGTCAATGATCCATTGCTCCAATGTTCTTTGTGGAACTTTCTGTTCTACACCGGCGATCATGATCTGCTCGACATCGAGCGCGGGAATAATGTCCGCAGTCGGAATGTCATTCCTGCGGATCTGCGCGAGAAAGAATTGAGCTTCTGCTTTTGCATCACTGTGGTTTGGCCGGCCAAAGTGATAGAAGCCAATACGCAGGCCTGCGGCTCGTGCATTGCATGCTTGCTGATGTGCCAAAGGATTGATCAGGCCAAGGCCCTGAGTGAGCTGTATGATACAGCCATCAATGCCGGCAGCTGCTACAGCCGACCATGCGATAGTATCATGCCATACACCATTGGAGTACTGTCCCTGATACTGCGAAATGTCGATTAGTCTTTTCATTGTATTTTGATTTTTAGAGTACCATTAATTTGCGATACAGGTTAGCAGAGGTTCGAGCTGCATCAAGTTCCTTAGCCATCTGTACAAAGCGGATATCTTGAGCTGACATCCGCCTGAGGTCATGTATTAGCCCGGTCACAGTCCGGACAGCGGCGCCATAGGAGGGTGAGAGTTCTTTGTGGTTGACAGGTTTTTCCATTGTATTGTGATTTTAGAGTGCCATGAATGAACCTTCAGAATCCCTGTTTCGATAGTCGCTGCTGCTTTTGGGAGTTGTCGGATTGACATAGAGTTTGCTATTGAACCAAAGAGGAAATACACTACCTGAGGCTGTATCGTTGAGATATCCGACCGCATCACCGAGTGAAGCTTCAGCCAGGTCATTGTATTGTTTGCACAAGCCGCTGAAGTCTGCGAAGTCCTCTTTGTTCTTTTTGAAATTTTCCGACCGGGTGGCATTAACGGTATTTATCTCGTCTACCAGGTTGCGGTCCATCAGGGCCATGCTATATGTATACAGGGCAATGGCCATGCACAGGTAATCCAAAAGGATCTGCTCTTCCGGTGATATGTTATCCGCTGCCCATTTTGTTTTGAGGTCCATGAAGAGCGGCCGTGTGATCGTCTGGACGATATAGCGCTGCTCCATGATGGCCATGGTCGGAATGAGCTTGCCGAAAATGAGGCGTGAGCTGCTGATATCGACACCGTAGCTCTGGAACTGCGCAGCTGAAGAGATAAAGTATTTTTTGAAGCGGGTGTATGCGGTGGATCCTGCCCATACTGTGTAGGTATCTTTTTTGCTCTCCAGATAGTCGTACAGGCTATCGAGTGCATTCAGTCCCATATCTCGGATCTCTTTGCGGACATAGTATATTTCCTGACCACTGGCAGACACAAAGTCGTTAGACGACGTGACCTGCACACCGCTGTTGGATATCCGGACTGAAGTATTAGGGATCATGTGATAGACTGCCAGCGGTCCGAGCACACGGTGGATGTATGGCAATAGAAGCTCATTGTCTGCGCTCAGCGTGCCGTCATACTCCGTCTGGAGCGTAGCCATGAAAGTATCTCCCAGTACATCACGGAGATACTCCCGTTCTACTTGTATGACATAGGGTGCGAATGTTTCCGGATCAAGGGTATTTTCTACGCTGGTCACGGCCTGAAGCTCTGCGATGGTGGTGAGTAGTGGCATATTATTCGCGTGTGGCTGTACCCGCAGGGGCAGGACGATTGCCATCGAGGGTATTGATGATGTAATCCATGGTACCTATCATGATGTCGCTCTTCTCGCCGCCAGGCCATGTATAGTCGCGCATGACGTAAAACATTTGGTCGAGGATATCCCGATCAGGCTGGAGGCGACCATTGAGCGATGAGTAATCCTCGCGTACCGGGCTACCGCTGCCGGCGCTATTGCTGCCACCCTGCTGAACCAGTCCCAGAATACTCTGCGGCAGCGTCAGGGACGAAAGGATCTCTCCATTGGCCGTTTGTACATCGGGAACATAATTGGAGCTCTCACGCACTTTATTGTCCACTACATCGAGCTGGAGGGATTTGACCAAGACACCGTCTTTCTTCTGCTGGTATATCGAGTAGAACAAAGTTTTGAAAGCTTTGTCTTTGCCCACCAAAGACTCCTCGATGGACTTCTGGAACTCCCTTACCTTTTCCTCTTTCTGTTCCTTGGTCATTTTGCCAGGAGTATTCCAGTCACTGAACTTGCTAGCCCAGTAGCTTTCGTGCACACCTATCATATAGTTGATGGTGATCGCAGCTTCAAAGAGGCGCATCTTCATTTTAGAAGCGCTGGCGCTGATCGCGATGGACCGATTCTCATAGCATGCATGCCATGGAGCGCGCTTGTATGTGCAGCCGCTGGTCTCATAGCCGATCCACATAGTCCACTCTTTGATCTCTGGCGCAGCTGCCATCTGAACAGCCGGATCAAAGTCCTTCAGCAATGGCAGGATACGGATGAGCGGTTTGTAATCTTCAGGTAAGGTGCCGCTAGCAAACAGTGCCCAGGACAAACCTTTATTCCATTGACCGGATATGTAGACGTTCTCTATCTCAGCGGTTTTGGTATCCGGTTTCTCCAGACGGCACCAAGGTGTATCGTAGAGCGTGATCTGCGCAATCTGTCCTTTCGCATTCATCCTGATCACCGGTACGGCCTGTCCCCATCTGGAGAGCTCGTGGCACCCCTTGTTGTAATACCGCATGTAGCCGATATTATAAAGCCACTTGTACATGTCAGCATCATCTACATGCTCCTGTTTGCGCTGACCGTCTACGAAAACATAGCGGTACAAGTATTTTCCCTGGCCTTTCATGATATCAGCGAGGACCTTTAGGCCGGCTTCCAGTACGTTGCACTGCTTAGCCTCGATGTCGAGCACTCCGGGATAATTATTGTCTACTCCCCAGAGGTATATCTTGATGCCGTCATTCTGCTTCAGGTAGTCGAGGGTATTGACAGCCGGAGGCGGTCCTACGCCGTCGTGAGGTTTTTTCTCCGGAGAGGCTGGCGGATATGGCGATGCAGCTTCATAGCTGAAAAGGCCCTCAGTGATCCTGGAGCCACCGCCATCACCCACCTCGATATACGTAATGTGCTCTGTCTCTTTCATAGGGTTACTCTTTGGCCGTTAAATTCTTCGATGAGTACGGGATGGATCGTGACAATGTCCCCGTTCTTGGTCTGGATGTTGACTGTTTTATTGAACCGGTGATGAGGGTTCTTGCTCGTATTGCTGGATGGACCCGCCACCGGTGAGCTTGCCGGCCTAGCTTCTCCTTTGACCGTAGCGGACCTAAGGATCACATCCTTATAGGTGACACGGTCGCCCCCTGTTTCGCGGTTCTTGTCATAAGAACAAACCACGATAGTGCAGCGGTGACCGATGCGCAGGAGCTGCAGCACATCTGCTATGGTGATATAGTGGATCATATGCGGCACAGATTTGCGCAGATGGTATCACCGGTATTTTCGGCGATAGCGTCAGCCAGTGCTGGCAGGAACTCATCTGCGTTTGGTATATAAAATCTTTTGGCGGTCCGGCTGTCCTGGCCACGACCACCTCTTCCTTCGTGCGTCATCACTTCCCCTTTATTCAGATTGAGTGAGATACGGTAGATCTCACCATTGCGGGTTTTGTATGAGGCTTTGGTATTGAGCGGATCGTGTGTCCTGTCGTGATGTATCCCTAGTGCCTTTTTGGAAGCATTGACCTTGGCCACGAATGACGGGACCAGGCGGTGGATGATATCGTTGTTGGACTGAAACATTTCCTTTATTTAAAAAAGCCCGCCCTGGAGAGGACGGGCTTCTATTATTGATCAACCTAAAGCCTCTATTATGGGAGCATCAGAAGAGCCAGATCGCTATTCGTGATAGTGATCATGTATGGACCGCACTCAGATGTGAAAGTGTACATGCTGCCTTTCGCATCATTGCCACCCTTGGTACCTGACTTGAACTCGAACGACATGAATGCAGGATTGCAATCGCAACCGACCACCCAGTATTCATTGGCTGTGCACTTGGTATCCTTGCAGAGCAGGATACCAGGTACACCCTTCGCGTTGGTGAAGAACTCCACCAGCTGCGGAGACAGGCCCAGTGTACGGCCCTTAGCCTCTGTGTGGATGCCCGGAGCTGAAGGATCACCTACGGACTTGAAGTCCAGCTCTGAGCCCTTCTGAAGGTCGTTGCGCAGATTGATGAATCCCTTGCCGGTCAGGAATACAAAACCGGTAGATGCGGCGATGGCCGTAGCTCCAGCTGTAACACCCGTAGCCGGAGGATCAGGGATACCGTCTACATCAAAGTAGGATACCGGCGCCCAGTAGTGCTGGTTCATACCAGGTGTACCGGTTACGTCGGTAGTGTTTTGAAAGAAAGTGATGAGACACATGAGAGCTACATTGCTCTCATCCGCCTTGATCTCTCCGATCTGTTTCTTTGTACTTTTCATATATGATGAATGATAGTTAGCGC
>JAOQAO010000250.1 GCA_025963485.1 Bacteroidota bacterium
CACAAGGCAATAAGAAATACCCCTGTTGACCGCTTCTCCCGCGAAGGAATAACTTTTGATGACGTTATACTGCAGCCGGGCTACACCGAGGTTCTCCCACGGGATGTAGACATCCGCACCAGGCTCACCCGCAATCTTGAGATCAATGTACCACTCGTATCATCCGCTATGGATACGGTGACAGAGTATGCATTGGCGATAGCCATCGCGAGGGCTGGTGGCATAGGCATACTGCATAAGAATATGTCTATCGAGAAACAGGCAGAGCAGGTTCGCCGCGTCAAGCGTGCCGACTCCGGACTCATAGTAGATCCGATCACCCTGCTCGAAGGCGCTACTGTAGGCGACGCTATGCGCCTGATGACTGAGAATAAAATAGGTGGCATCCCCATCATCAATAAGAAAAATCAACTGGTTGGCATCCTGACCAATCGCGACCTGAGGTTTGAGAAAAACAGGAAGAAGCTCGTGAGCGAGGTTATGACTACGCAAAACCTCATCACGGCGCCTAAAGGTACCGATCTCAAAAAAGCAGAGATCATCCTTGAGAAATATAAGATAGAGAAGTTACCCGTGGTGGATGGTAAAGGACAGCTCGTAGGGCTCATTACCTACAAGGATATCCTCAAGGTGCGCAATAACCCCAATAGCAGCAAAGACTCTATGGGTCGTCTGCTGTGCGGAGCGGCAGTGGGTGTGACAGCTGATATGCTGATGCGCATAGAGGCACTGACACAAGTAGGCGTAGATGCCGTGATCATCGATACTGCGCATGGACACTCCGCAGGCGTATTGAGAGCTATCAAGCAAGCTAAACAGACATTCAAAAACCTGGAGATAATCGGTGGCAATATAGCTACGGAGGCTGGTGCCAAAGCACTGATAGAGGCTGGTGTCGATGGCGTGAAGGTCGGTGTAGGGCCGGGCTCTATCTGTACTACCCGTATCGTAGCCGGAGTCGGAGTACCACAGTTGTCTGCTATCGCATATGCTGCAGCTTCCGCTAAAAGAAAAAATATACCTGTCATCGCTGATGGTGGTATCCGGTATACAGGAGACATAGTCAAAGCCCTGGCTGCCGGTGCGGATACGGTGATGGCAGGAGGCATATTCGCCGGAACCGATGAGAGCCCGGGTGAGACGATACTCTACGAAGGGCGCAAGTTTAAATCCTATCGCGGTATGGGCTCAGTAGAAGCGATGCAGGAAGGGTCCAAGGACCGTTACTTCCAGGATGCCGAGGATGATATCAAAAAGTTGGTACCAGAAGGCATCGTAGGACGTGTACCATATAAGGGAACTGTCGCTGAGGTCATGTACCAATATATCGGCGGCCTGCGTGCAGGCATGGGCTATTGTGGTGCAAAGACAGTTAAAGCATTGCAGAATGCAGAATTTGTGAGGATCACGGCAGCTGGAGCTAATGAATCACATCCGCATGATGTGACGATCACTAAAGAGAGTCCTAATTATACCAGGAAATAAGCTTTCTATGAATATAGAATCACTGCGCGACTATTGCCTTTCGCTCCCACATGTGACAGAGGATATCAAGTGGGGAGCCGATCTTTGTTTTAGCATAGGTGACAAGATGTTTTGTGTGACAAGTGAGCATCTTCCGTTCAAGGCTTCACTGAAAGTCAATGATGAGGAATTTGAAGAAATGTCTCAGCGCAATGGTATAAAACCCGCTGCCTATCTCGCCCGCTATAAATGGGTGCTGATCCAGGGAGATGCACTCTCTGACAAACAATGGAAGCACTATATCAGCCAGTCTTATGAGCTGATCAAGGGGAAGCTGCCGAAGAAATTACAGAAAGAATTAGCCTGATCTATTTGCGAAGCAGCATCACAATGCCTGTGCGCTCGATCTTGGTGCCGTCGCTGGCTGTAAATTCTATGAGGTAGGTATAGCCTCCTTGCTGTACGGGCTTGCCGCCATCGGTGCCGTACCATCCCTCATTGACGTCATGCGTCTCGAATATCCTACCGCCATAGCGATTGTATATCTGCATCGTATAGCCGACAGGATCGCCAAAGATGATCCTTGGTTTGAAGAAATTATTGGTACCGTTAAATACAAGTGCATTTGGAATATAGATAATAGGGCGATGATCGACACAGGCTATATTGGAGTAGCTGCTCATGATGCTATCGAAATTTGCCAGAGGCAAAGAGATGTGATATATAGCCTCGATGCGGTAGCAGAAACTTCCTTTCTCATTGAGATACTGATAGACAGAATCGATATAAAAAACAGTCGTTGAGTCATTGAATGTCTTTATCAGCTGATAGCCTGTACCATTTCCGAGGTCCCTGTAGAGATTTTGGCGGAGCACCCGCGCATTGAATATATGCAGGGGATTCCAGTTGAGGCTGATCTCGTAGTAGTCGGAGAGGGTGGCTGTGAGCGAGATAGACTCTGCATATGGCGCGACTATCGAACCACTACACGAGTCAAAAGCGGTGACATCATAATAGTATGGCTCATACTGCGGCTGCACGGCGGAATCCGCATAATATCCATTGGCTGGCACCGGAGGCGCCACATTCTGTATATTTACTATCAGATAACTGGCATTGTCTTCGGAGTTCCTCACCTCAAAGGAGCGAATCTTGGCCTTATTATCTACGAGCCATGTCACATCTATATTATTTGTCTGATCGACGGTGATGTTTGTGATATAAATATAAGATGGCGGTTTGATGACATTGGCGGTGAAGCGCATGTAGTTCGAGTGAAGCACATGATTGGTATCTGTCGCGCTGACAGCCACAATGTATATCTGAAGTGAATCGCCATCTGCAAAATCAGGAAAGTCATAATTGAATGTCAGGCTATCGACACTCGCCACCTCAGTATAAGGTCCGCCACCTTTACTGACGAAAACTTCGTAGCTATGAACCCCACCCGGGAGATTGGAATATTGACTCCAGGTTAGTTTGATGGCTTTGTCGCAATGAGCGGTCTGGTATTGCGCAAAAATGGATTGCTGCGGAGAAGTATTAAAAGCACTCGGCTGATTGAGCAGGCAGCTGTCACGTGCATCCACTGTATACTGAAGCGAGGTGGCCGTAGGATCATGTATGCTATCGATCCAGGAGGTATTAAAGCGCCCGTATACTGTATCGATAGCGAGATGCTGTCCATTGGCTGTGATGAGGTATATGACGTAGTACCTGGTCTGAGGCGAGGTGCTCGGGTCCCAGATGAACTGCACGTGCCCGTCAGGCAGGACATCCACACCTTCTATGACCGGCGTCTTAGGGTTGGACTCATTCTGAATAGTATCAGAGGTCAAATATGTGGCCGCCGGGCAGTTGAAGCTATCCCGGACATAATAAAATGAAGTATTATTTGCGGCCCCGATATCCGTCCAGCTGGTCGCATTAGGGTCGGTGAAGATCGTGTCGAGGGTGTACGGCCCTCCGATAGCCGGAGACTCATATATCAGGTAGCCTACAAACGCCCCACAAGGATTGGCAGGAACCGTGGTCCATGTCAGGATGCTATTGCCTGCGCTATTCTCCACACAGTTTAGGCGTGGCGCAGGAATGAGCTGTGCCATACATAGCTGCATGGCCAGCGATAAGATGATAATAGAGAGGACTTTTTTGATAATGCCCGATTTTATAGCGGGTAAAAATAATGCAATAAGCGAGATTCGTTTTATGATATGAGCAAAAATGCTCTGATATATAGACGTATACGGGGTTTACGTAGTTGCAATCGTACAGTTTACTATCGAAAAACGCCGTTTTGGGGCGGTTATTGCCCCTTGAAGCTGATCAGATGATGCCCTATCCTAATGTATGACATCCTTTCAGGGCTTAATTCACATTGAACAGCGAATCCAACGGCATTATTTATCCGACTGTTACCTTATACATCTGGTCAAAATTCAGGTATTTAACCGCCAGCTCCCTGACCTCTTCCGCCGTTGTTTCTTCGATCGTTTTGAGGTATTTATTGATATATGAGGGTTCGCGGCCATAGAGAAGCTGCCCTTTGAGTATATCAGAATACTTCATCGGGCCGTCTACACCACGCATTAGTTTGCCGATCAGATAGTTCTTGACTGTATCGAGTTCATCCTCATCCACGAGGTCATTGCGCATCAGCTCGATCTCGTTATTTATCTCTGTGATCGTAGCTTCACTGACTTCCTTGCCCACTTCGGCGCTGATCTCCAGTATGCCTCCATGCTGATAGGAACTCAAAGCCGAGTGTATCCCGTAGGTATATCCTTTGTCCTCGCGGATATTGGCCATGAGGCGCGAGCCAAAGTAACCTCCGAATACAGTATTCATCACTGTCAGTTTGTCAAAATCAGGATGATACCTGTTGATGCTGGCGTTGCCAAGCATGATAGTACTCTGTACTGCGTCCTTTTTGTCGGTATGGATCCTTTTCTCCGCAAGTGGAGCGGCGATGTGAGCAACGTCTTTAGGTGCTTTTTCACCTTTCCAGGATGAGATTCCGAAAATGGTGTTAAGGCTTTTTAATAACTCATCGTTGAGTTTACCGGCGATCACTATAAAACAATTTGAGGCATTGTAATACCGGGTGCAATACTGGCGGAGCATATCTGTAGTGACATTTTCGAAGTCTCCATACTCGGTCACGCGGCCATAAGGGTGTTCTTTGCCCCACATGGCGGAGAGGAAAGTGCGATTGGCGACGTAGTCATTTTTAGCGAGGCGCTCTGTGTGTTTCTGCTTTTTATTATTGAGTATGGTGCTAAACTCGTCTTCCGGGAATGATGCCTGAGTCAATATCTCCATCATCAGCGGCAATACATGCGGCAGATGCTTGGACAGGGAGTATATCTGAAAACCGGCATTGGTAAAGGATACGTTCGACTCCAGATTGCAGCCGTAGAACTCAAAGAGATCGGCGATCTCTTTAGCCGACTTACCTTTGACCCCTTCACGCATCATGCGATTGACAAGGTCAGCCAGCAGGTTCTTGGGTTCATACCATTTGCCAGCCTCAAATACGAAATCGATCTTCACGATCTCCTCATCACCTGCGTTGATGATGTAAACAGGTAATCCATTGTCAAGCGCGATCTTCTGGTAGTCGATCAGATCGATACTGTCGGGAGTTTTGATCTCCGGTGCTATTGTTCTGTTCATGTTGTTTTGTCCTTTTGAAATAGATATGTCGGAATTTTATTTTGCAGCACCTCTCTGATCTGCGGTGTTGGATATATTCTGTAGTTATCAAAGTCTGCCGGAGATATCCATTTAAAGCCAAGCGTACCATGATCCGGATTGCTTCCAGTACCTACGGCCTGCTCTTCGCTAAGTTGGCTACAGCGGAATATAACTTCGATCTGATGAATCCCTTCCTCCCAGCCCTTTATTTCCGGCTGCTCGATTATAAACTCGCGAACCATTAGCATTTCTGACACCGATACATCGAGATCTGTTTCTTCTTTGAATTCCCTTTCCACGGTTTCCTTCAGCCCCTCTCCTGTATCCTGGCCGCCTCCGGGCAGGGCATAATATATACCACGCGAATCGCTATACTCAATGAATAACACTTTACCATCTTTATAAAGCAGTCCTTTGGCTGATACTCTGTATTTCATTTTTATTTTTTGAAATACCTTACAGTGCTACATTTATTCTTATCAAAAATACTGTCGGACACAGATTTGATCTGCGATTTAGTCACTGCGAGGTATTTGTCTATTTCCGTATTGACGTCAGCGGCATTGCCGAGCATATCGTACCAGGCTAGATTCATAGCCCGGTTGAGTATATTGGTATCGCTAAAGGTCAAAAATGCCTCGGTCTTATTTTTTACTTTTTGCAGTTCATTGTCTGAGACACTATCGGCCAGGCTCACACAGCAGTCTACGATCGCTTTATCCGCATCGTCCATATTGATACCGGGATTGAGCTTACCCTCTACGATAAACATACCATCATCTATAGTTTCCGACAGATAGGCAGCTACCGAGCTAAAGATTTTCTTCTCCTTGACCAGCTCGTGATAGAGGCGTGAAGAGTCACCCGTAGAGAGCATATCGCGTATGAAGTCAGATGCCTGATAGTCCGGGTGCATACGGTCACACATCTTGTAGGCTTTATAGATCGCATTGAGCGGTACATCCTCGTGTAGCTCGAGTATGCGTTCTTCTGTTTGGATAGGTTCCTTAGGCAGATTGTGCGTGATGATCTCGCCTGATGGTATATCGCTAAACCATTTCTTTGCCAGTCTTTCGACCTCCTTCGTTTTGATGCCACCGGCTACCACCATGACAGCATTGCGCGGACGATAGTATTTGAAGAAAAATGCTTTGGCGTCTTCCATAGCAGCATTCTCCACATGCGATAGATCCTTGCCGATAGTCGGCCACATATAAGGATGGACTTTATACGCCAGCGCTGAAAGCTTGTGCCATACATCACCATAGGGTTGATTAATATAATGCTCTTTGAATTCTTCGCAGACCACTTTCTTTTGAGTCTCCAGGCTTTCGAGGTTGAAGTCCAGGGAAAGCATACGGTCACTCTCCAGCCAGAAAGCCGTTTCGAGATTTGATGCCGGAAGTATGTCGTAGTAGTTCGTGATGTCGTTTGAGGTGAAGGCATTGTTCTCACCGGAGGCAAACTGCAGCGGTGTATCAAAGTCAGGGACATTCACCGAACCCTCAAACATGAAATGCTCAAACAGATGCGCAAAGCCCGTTTTATTGGGGTCTTCATCGCGGGCTCCTACTTTATACAGGATATTAACTGCCGCGAGTGGCGTAGAGGGGTCTTCATGTATCAGTATCTTGAGGCCATTTGGCAGGACGAGTTCATTGAAATGTATCATGGAGCGAATGTAGGGAATGATTTGAAAATGTGCGGATTTGAAAATTTGAAAATGAAACAGTCAGTACTCATTATATTAATGACGTTTATGCACGTAAATTATTGAAAGATAAACACGCTGCCTGAGGAAATCTCCAGCTCTAAACGATTAGCTCTCCATTGAGGTCGGTGGTGAGCAATTCGCTCATATGATCGAAATAGGGCCTGACTGCTTTGAATGTTTTATTGACCTTTTTTAAAAAATCAGAAGAAGTGACCTCCGCATCTGAGAAATAATGGCGCAGGATAAATTGCTTGTGCCTAAGCAGATCGATACCCGGGTGTTTTATATCAAAGCCACGTGGAGCTGTCAACACTTTGTCTCCTGCCAGGGGTTCAAAATTTGATGCTATGCTTTTTGACCTCAGTATCTTATTCCATTGGTCATAGTTGATATCTATGTCCTGACGGATGCGATTGAGATCGGCAGGGTTTGGCCCGAAAAAACCGCAGGAGAGATAACTGCCTCCGGGTCTTATATGCACGTAATAACCTCCACGCTTGAGCTTGGTAGACCTGCTCAGGCTGAAGGCAAAGCGGACATTATATGGAGATTTGTCCTTACTGAACCGGACATCATTATAAATCCGGTAGAGGCTCTTTTTGCCAGATACATTATCCAGTTCATCGTGCTTATTCATCTCCACTATCAGCCGGTCTATAAAGTCGCTCATGTTTTGCTGTGCATCGAGGTAGCTTTGTTTATGAGCATTGAACCAATCG
>JAOQAO010000263.1 GCA_025963485.1 Bacteroidota bacterium
ATGGCTGAACTCAATATCCCCGATGGCAATACCCGCCACAGAAACCGCGCAAAGAAAATTCCGATCAAAGTAGACCTGACACCCATGGTCGACCTGGCTTTTCTGCTCATTACATTCTTTATGCTTACTACCTCTTTACTCAAGCAAAAGGGGATGGACCTGAGCATGCCAAAGGTGCCAGGCCCCGAGATGGATGTCTCGGAATGCCAACTTCTCAATCTTCTTACCGATTCTCTGGGCAAGGTCTACTACTGGGAAGGACTGGAGTGTAAATCAGTGACGCCAATATCCCTCACAGGCGAGCATAGCCTCGAGGACAAGCTCAAGGAGAAATCTGACTATCTCAAGCATAACTGCTTCTATGCCTCCGGCAAACAAAAGCATCTTATATGCCTTATCAAGCTTTTACCCGGAAGCCGCTATGATAATATGGTCAAATTGCTTGATGAGATGGGGGTTAATCATGTTCCTTCTTATGCTATACAAGACTATAGCACCGATGAGGAAAAGGCGGTAAGCAAGGCTGAGAAAGGAGTGTTTGCTGCGAGATAGCAAGGGTTTAACAAAATCACGCACCTTCTTTCTGTTTTCTACTTAAAAATTCTGTGTAAGTTTATCGGACACAATGACCCGAAAAGTACCTCAGCATTTTTGGAATAAAGCAGCCATCATAAGAGGCGCATGCCTGTTTTTCGCATGTTTCATTGGCGTCGTCGTTTATGCACAGCGCGACTCTGTCAATCTTCGTGAGTTTGTA
The DNA here is from genome assembly GCA_025963485.1 of Bacteroidota bacterium. Classification (GTDB taxonomy): domain Bacteria; phylum Bacteroidota; class Bacteroidia; order Chitinophagales; family LD1; genus UBA1941. The sequence goes on from JAOQAO010000263.1 coordinate 758, forward strand.
TTTACGGGTACGCTGAAGGAGATGCGCAAAGATGACCTCGCCATCCCGGTAGAGATCTATCCGCAGTCTTATTTTCTCAAAAGCAATGTGACCAACCTCTATGAGGCTATGGCCATGATCAGTGGCGTGCAGGCCAATCTGGATGGCTCTATAGATGGCGCAGGAGATATAGAGATCAATGGGCAGGAAGGCATATATACACTCATCACGATAGACGGGCTGCCGGTGTCAGGTGGTAATAACAATGTCTATGGCCTGAGCGGGATACCGATGGCTATTATCGACAGGATAGAGGTGATCAAAGGTCCGGCATCGACTGTATATGGCTCTGACGCTGTGGCCGGGATCGTAAATGTCATCACAAAAAATCCCGAGCATACTTCTAAGTTCTTTGGCGATGTGCGCTATAGCTCGTACAATGAACTAAATGCGGAAGCGGGATTTCAGGTGCCTGCGGGAAAGGCAAGTGGCCTCGTGACCGGTAGCTTATATCAGATGGGTTCGCACTGGGACAAAGACCACGATGGGTATACAGACATGCCATTGACCACCAGGGCATCTTTATTCTCCAAGTGGACTTTCCGTAATAAGTTTAAAAAGCCATCATCCGTCTATGGGCGCTATATATATGAGGATAGGAGAGGAGGGCAGTTAGCATACTCGCGTCAGTGGCTGGGCTCTGATTCTGTTTACGGCGAAAGCATCCGCACCAATCGATTTGAGGTATATGGCAATTTCCTGCTGCCTATCAAAAAGGAAAATGTATCTATACAGGTCTCCTATACGGATCATAAACAGAATGCCTGGTATGGCACTAATCCGTTCAATAATCACGAACGTAATGGACGTCTCCAGTTTCTATATGACAATAGGGTAGGAGGGATCAGCGACCTGATGATAGGCGCTATGTATAAGCTGTATTGGTACAAAGATCAATTGTCCAATGTAGATACTGCTACAGGGACCGCGCATCCTTTGGTAAATCATTTTGTGGCATTATTTATCCAGGACATGATCCACCTCAATCCCAGCAATGAGATACTCGCAGGTTTGCGCTACGAATACAATACGCTCTATAAGGGCAATGCTATCTGTCCCCGCTTTGACTATAAATGGACATCGCCGAAGAGACTGGACTTTGTCCGTTTCGGAATAGGCAGTGGCTTCCGTACGCCAAATATTTTTGCCGATGACAGGTATGGCTTTGCCAATAATAAGCGCATCATCATAACTGGGGACGTCAAGACAGAGCTGAGCTACGGTTCGCATCTCTCCTATGAGCGCAAGATCGAGAAGCACGGGATCTTTAATATAGAGGTCAACGCCTTCTTCAATAGTATCATCAATAAAATAGAGGTCGACAGGTATTCTGACCCTGATGCAGTGATATACAGCAATGATGGCTCATTCAATCTCAGCTATGGCCTCAATGTCAATACAGATATGAATTTCACCTTCCCGCTGCAGGCGCATATTGGTTTCACGGCTATGATCGACCATAATTTTCAGAAAAATGACGCCGGCCAGACGGTGTATGAGAATGTCACTAATGCACCCGCGTTTACAGCCAATTATATGATCTCTTATTCTTTTAAGAAACCTGGTATATCTATTGACTGGACAGGCCTGATCAACTCGCCTATGTATCTGAATGTGGCACAAAATGACTATCGCCCCAGCATATCGCCCTGGTATTGTCTGATGAACCTTCAGGTGACCAAGAAGTTCAAGTTCGGTCTTGATATCTATGCCGGTGGCAGCAACCTGCTCAACTTCCGGCCGCATGACCTGATCCTACGTGGTAACGATCCTTTCAATAAATATGTAACCGACCTGGACAATAATCCCCACAATTTCCGGTTTGATGCATCATATATCTATGCCCCCAATCAGGGGATCAAAGGGTATATCGGCCTGAGATGGCATATAGATTAACTTTTACCTAACTTTGGTCCGTGATGAAAAAGCTGCTTTCTCTTTGTTCCTTTGTCTTATTGTGTACCGCTCTATCTGCCCAGCAGATACCCAATGGTAGTTTCAAATACTGGTCGAGCTATTATAGCCCGGATGGCTGGGGCACCTGGGCATCTGCCGTTAGTCCGCATAATTCAGTTGCTGCAGATTCGCTGGCAAAGCTTGCCGTAAGGGATACTATGTCCGGCGACTACATTACAGATTCGTCCACACTAAAATTGACTGTCGATACGACTACGCTTCCATCGCAGGGCCATGTGACCCTGGCCGGGTTTGCCTCTCTTGGAGGTGCTTTTTATGTGGCTCCGCCGTTTGGTGTGGGACTGCAGTATGGTTATATGCCCTATGCACAGAAGCCCGATACACTTTACACAGATTATAAGTTCACTCCCGCCACGGGCTACAATGACACGGCACTCATAGTCATCTCGCTCACCAAATGGGATACGTTGAGTCATATACGCTGGCAGGTGCTGTCCCTGGCGATTCCCCTTGCAGCCACTGCACAATGGCAGAGGAATGTCGCATTCCCGCTGAGGGCCTATTATAACACCTCTTTCCCCGATAGCCTCCAGCCCGACTCTATGCAGATCATTATATTTTCATCAGTTTCGGTCGCTCCGTCATTGGGTACTACGCTCTGGATAGACAGCCTGCACTTCGATGCCAGCGTCAATCCTATCTCTACCGGTATGCCTGACATCCCCAGGGTGCAAGGCATAGCTATTTACCCCAATCCGGCTGATGACAAGGTGCATATTGTCATCGCTGAAAAGGAGACCGGCAGCGGCTTTAAGATGTTTAATTCATCCGGACAGCTGGTCCATGATGGGCACCTTGACAAACAATCCTCCATGATCGATACCCGTGACCTTCCGGCGGGCATATACACCCTCCGTATTAGTAGCCGTGATCATCTGACGGTGTACAAAAGCTCTTTCTGTATAGCCCGTTGATCCTGAGATAAGATACTGATTTAAAACAGGCAGGACGAAACTAATGGCCTTCTATTGCCGTAAAAGACAATAGTTACTGGCACTAATCATCACTGCATGCGAAAAGTATTTACATTCATTATATCCGGACTCGTCTTCTCGCAGCTCTCCGCCCAGCAACTATCGCCCAGCGCAAGTATAGGAAGTACCCCGGGATACTCTCAGGAGCCCGGCGCTAAAAGCAACAACCTTTCAGGAATAGAAAATGCCGGCGAAATACCGCTTGCCAGGCTTTATCCTAATCCTGCCGACGACCAGATCCATATCCGCTTTAATGAAAAAATGATAGGGAACTCTGTCCGGATATACAGCCTGCTGGGGAGCGAGGTAGTCAGTCACAGTATCGGAGGCGCACAGGAAACGATCGACGTGTCTATCCTTCCGTCTGGTTTATACATTTATAGTATCATTGACAAAAACAACAAGACCGTCGTTTCGGGAAAATTTAATAAACAATAAGATCAATATTTAGTTTTTTGCCTGAGTTCAAGTATCGGGGCGGGGTATCCCGCCCTTTTTTATTTGCAGCAATTAATATGTCGCAACACTTATTTTATTTTTTTCTATGTAGCAATATTTTCATATCTGCCTACGTTATTGCATCACAGATTTGTCATAATAACATGTCTTTAATATGACAGATGAAATAACCACTTTGAAAACCTAAGCCTTACCTTTATGTTGTGAAAACGAGTAAGAGATAAACCATGGAAACGTACAACCCCGAGGATTAAAATCTGAGGGGTTGTTTTTTATCCCTGATACTCACCGTATACTCCCCTGAGGGTATCTGCTACCTCGCCGAGAGTCGCATAGTGTTCGACAACGGTGATTACATATGGCATAATATTCCGGTCTTCTATAGCTGCATCTTTCAGGTCTGTCAGTGATTTTGTGACAGCATTATTATTCCTTTTCGCACGTAGTGCAGCGAGTTTATCTGCCTGTATCTTGCGGATGGAGTCATCTATGCGGGGCAGGTTAGTATGCTGCGCCTCCTTCTCTGTAAATTTATTGACCCCGACGATGATCTTCTCACCACTTTCCACTTTGCGCTGGTAGTCGTATGAAGCGCGGGCTATTTCCTCCTGCATGTATCCTTGCTCTATAGCGGAGACGCTACCTCCGAGCTTGTCTATGTGTTTGATGTACTTCCAGGCCTTCTCTTCGATGTCGTCTGTCAGTTGCTCTACGAAATATGATCCCGCCATCGGGTCTACTGTTTCTACCACACCGCTCTCATAGCCTATGAGCTGCTGTGTGCGCAGGGCGAGTTTAGCTGCCTGTTCTGTGGGCAGAGAGAGCGCTTCATCATAACCATTAGTATGCAGAGATTGAGTACCCCCCAGCACAGCTGCCATAGCCTGCAGGGTCACGCGGGCGACGTTATTCAATGGCTGCTGTGCAGTGAGCGTCGAGCCGCCGGTTTGTGTATGAAAACGCAGCATCTGTGCCCGTGGATCGGTGGCGCCCAGCTCTTTAG
>JAOQAO010000022.1 GCA_025963485.1 Bacteroidota bacterium
TTGGCTATCGTGAGACCAGGCTCCATACAGCCGGCTTCCTCTTTGGCGCTACAGGTACCACACTGGCATTGTCCTTTATGACATGGGTCATGACCTTCAACTATCCTCTCAATATCGGTGGCAAGCCATACTGGCCTATCTGGTCTTTCATACCTATCACGTTTGAGTTGACTGTACTCTTCGCTTCATGGGGCATGGTATTGACCTATTGCGTGAGAAACAAACTTATCCCGGGTTATGTGCCACGTATATATGATGTACGGACTACAGATGATCGCTTTGCCCTGGTATTTGATATCGAAGGCAAACCGGCTGCGGAAGTAGAGAAGATCAAGGCTATATGCAGCAGCAATGGTGCAGTAGAAGTGAAGAACCGCGTATTCAAAGAAGGAGAATAAAACAAGTATTGACGCAATATGTTTGTGTCTTAGTAAATCAGGAATTGCAAGGAAGTTCAATAAGAAATAAGAAATGAGAAAACAGATCATAAGTATAGCATTGGTAGCAGCAGCACTCACGGTGCTCTCTTCCTGCGGATTTGATGCCAAAAAGCCGGGCAGGGTGTACATGCCAGATATGACCTACTCCAATGCACTGGAGGCATATGCTCCAAGCACGATACTCAATGAGGACGGAGACTCTGTCTCTACCCGTAAACCTGTGGCCGGTACCATCCCCCGCGGCTGGATACCTACGGATGAGAAGATCCGCACGAACGAAGCATTCCTGATGTCATACATGGCTAAGAACTACTTTACTCACACCGCTGAGAAATGGCAGGAAGAGTATGATAAAGCCGGCGCATCACTCAAAGATCCGCTGGAATATACTGCTGAGAACAAAGCAGCAGGGGCTAAACTTTACAATACACATTGCATCAACTGCCACGGCGCATCAGGCAATGGACAAGGTAACCTCGTAGTATTGGAAGATGGCAAAGACGGACCTTTCACTGCTGTACCACCTGACTACAAGAAAAGGCTCCCTGAGATCAAGGACGGTAACATATTCTACTCTGTCAGCTACGGCAAAGGCATGATGGGCGGCTACGGCTACTCGCTCAATGTCACCGAAAGATGGCAAGTGATACACTATATCAAAGGCCTGGCTGGTGTAGAAGGTGCTGCCACTGGCGCCGCTGCTAAAGAAGGTGACAAGAAAGACGACAAAGCAGCAGCCCCAAAAGCTGATGCCAAGAAAGACACTAAGAAAAGCTAATTAAAGAGAACAGATAAAAAGATTGCAGATCACTAAGTAATTTTAAAGACATGGTAGAAAAATTTGAATTTGACAGTAAGCTGAAAAAGAACCTCATCATCATGATGGTGATAGGTGTGGTCGGCCTCATTTGGGCATTTCTTGCTGGCCTGCATGACGGGCATCATCAGAGCCGCTTTTGGTCCAATATATTGCTCAATGTATACTACTTCACAGGCATAGGCATATTCGGTATCTTCTTCGTGTCTGCCAATCAGCTCGGCTACTCAGGCTGGATCACCCTGGTCAAAAGGATATACATGTCGCTGTCAGGCTTTCTCGTGGTTGCCGCAGTTTTTGCTCTTATTATCATTGGCGGTGTATGGCTTCACTATCACAATCTCTATGATCACTGGGCACTGCCTGAGGAGATGAAAAAGCTCGCTAATACCAAACAAACATTTTTCAACCCTACTTTCTGGACCGTCCGTGTGGTGCTCTATTTTGTTCTCTGGGTATTTGTAGGCAAGGCGGTTATCAAGGCTATCAACAGCAAAGACATCGCTGACCCTAAGGTCTACAAGCGCTCTAAGCTTATGGCAGCGCTTTGGATCGTGATCTTTGCTGTAACTGAGTCATTCGTAAGCTGGGATCTCGTGATGAGCACCGATCCTCACTGGTACTCTACTCTGTTTGGCTGGTATAATTTTGCAAGCTATGGTTGCGCGGCATTCGCTATGGCTATCCTGCTTGTGATATTCCTCAAGTCACGCGGCCACCTGCCGCAGGTCAATGAGAACCACATCCATGATATGGGCAAGTATATGTTTGCCTGGTCTATTCTTTGGTCTTATATGTGGTTCGATCAATTCATGCTCCAGTGGTATGCGAATCTTCCTGAGGACACAAACTACTGGGTAAAGAGATTTGATGTACCGCTTTTCAAGTTCACTGTAGCGCTTTCCGTAGCGATCAACCTTGGAGTGCCGCTATTGCTCTTTATCAAGAGAGGTGCCAAGAGGAACCTGAAATATGCAGCCTTTATAGCTGTAGTGGTATTTCTGGGTCACTATCTTGACTTCTTCAATCAGACCATGTTTGAGCCAAACGCTATAGCTGAGACTAAAGAATGCTGCAAGAAGGGCGAAGGTGAAGCTGAATGCTGCAAAAAGAAAGAGGCCGCCCTGGCTACAGGCGCTACTGTATTTTATGCAGAAAACAAGACTGAAGGCAAAACTGAAGATAAGGCTGCCGTGAAAGACGAAAAGCCGGCTACAGATGCTGCTAAAACTGAAACGACGGAGCCTAAATCTGCAGGTGAAGCCGCGTCGCAATCAAATGCCGAGGCTAAAGAAACCAAGGCTGAAGAAAAAGCGGAAGCTAAAGAAGGTGGAAAGGAAGAAGAAGCAGAGGAAGCACCTAAGACCAGAGCGTCACTGGGACTGCCTGAGCTGATGATTCTGACAGGTTTCCTTGGAGCGTTCTTGTTTATGTTTTTCAGAGAATTTTCCAAGGATACTACATTCAATGAGAATGATCCGTACCTCAAGGAGAGCCTCCGTCACCACGTAGAGTACGCATAATTCATAACTGCGTATATTTGCACGGCAAGAGAATTGTAGAGTAGTCGTTTTTGAAAGGTATTATAAGATAATCAATAAAGAAAGATCATGTTAGGATTTGTAATTTTTGCACTAGTCGTTTTGTTCTTCACAGTTTTGGTCCTCATAGGGAAGACCAATGAACTGTCTGAGGACGTAGCCGGAAAAGGCATGAACTATGATGCCAAGAGCAGGTGGAATGGATACTTCCTCTTAGCATTCATTATCCTGTTCTTCGTGAGCATCGTCTATCAGTTCAAACTGCTGGCGCCGATCATGATACCGAAGTCTGCTTCATACCATGGTGAGCAAACAGATAACCTGTTCTACGTGACGCTATTCTTCATGGCTATTGTATTTGTTTTGACTCAGTTTGCGCTTTTCTATTTCGGCTACAGGTACAATCAGGGTGTAAACAAAAAAGCCCTTTTCTATTCGCACAATAACAAACTTGAGATCATCTGGACTGTCATCCCTGCTATCGTACTCGCTGTACTTGTCGTGATGGGTATGAGGGTTTGGTTCCAGATATTCGATGTCGAGTCCCGTGACAAAAATGCCATGGTCGTCGAAGTGACTGCCAAGCAATTCCAATGGATGGCACGCTATCCGGGACCAGATGGCAAATTTGGCCATCGTATCCTCGATACAGCGCACATCAATCCAAACAATGAACTTGGTATAGACTGGAAAGATCCAAACAGCCGTGATGACTTTTGGGCAGACAAGTTGGTTTTCATAAAAGACAAACCAGTACTCGTGAAGCTCGGCGCACAGGATGTTATCCATTCATTTTACTTGCCTCACTTCCGTGTCAAGATGGACTGCGTACCGGGTATCCCAACACAATTCTACTTTACTCCAAAGTATACTACGGAGGAAATGCGCGATTACCTGAAGGAGCTTCCTTGGTGGCAGACCATCAATCCGGAAACAGGAGAGCCTCGCTGGAAGACATTCAAATATGAGCTCGCTTGTACAGAGATATGCGGACGCTCACACTATGGTATGCAAAAAGAAGTAGTCGTAGTAAAAGACGAAGCTGAATACAATGAGTGGGTGAAAAAGCAAACCCCGATCTACACAGTACCGGCACCGGATGCGGCACCTGCTGATTCTCTCAAACCACAGGGACCCGCTACTACGAAGTCAGATAAAGAAACAAAAGAGATCAAAGACAAAAAAGAGAAAACTGAAAAGGATGTAGTATCTGTACTTACCAGCGGATCTGCTCACAAATCATCTAAGTAAATAACGAATAACATTAGTGCTATTTTGCACATCAATCAATAGTAATAAGAAGTAGTCATGAGTGCTCACACAACAACAACTCCCGCAGACGTACACGGACATGTGGATACAGGCCACATCCACGGGCATGAACATCATCACGAGGCATCGTGGCTGGAGACTTACGTCTTCTGTCAGGACCACAAAACGATAGCCAAGCAGTTCCTTATCACAGGTATCTTCTGGGGTATAGTCGGTGGTCTGCTTTCTGTCTTATTCCGTATGCAGCTCGGTTGGCCTAATGAGACTTTTCCATTCCTCGAGACATTTCTCGGCAAATGGGCAGAAGGTGGCAAGATCAGCAATGAGTTTTACCTCGCTATGGTTACCATGCACGGTACCATCCTCGTATTCTTCGTATTGACAGGAGGTCTCTCCGGCACATTTGCGAACCTCCTCATACCATATCAGGTAGGAGCCAGGGATATGGCCTCCGGCTTTATCAATATGCTTTCATATTGGTTCTTCTTCTCCGCATCAGTGGTTCTTTTCATCTCTTTCTTTGTACAGACAGGACCTGCATCAGGTGGCTGGACGGCATATCCACCGCTGAACGGTATGAGGGATGTAGCAATTAATAAAGGGTCAGGACTTGGTTTTGACCTTTGGGCACTTGCCATGACACTCTTCATCGTATCTTCACTCACAGGTGGCCTTAACTACGTAGCAACTATCCTCAACCTCCGTACAAAGGGGATGAGCATGATGAAATTGCCATTGACCGTTTGGGCGTTCCTGTTCACAGCGGTCCTTGGTATCCTGTCGTTCCCTGCACTTCTTGCAGGTGTGGCGCTTCTCGAATTTGACCGTCTCCTCGGTACATCTTTCTACCTCAATATGATCGTAGTCAATGGGCACCTGCTCGACTACAGGGGCGGTTCGCCGATCCTGTTCCAGCACTTGTTCTGGTTCCTCGGTCACCCGGAGGTATATATCATCATCCTTCCTGCGATGGGTATCGTATCTGAGGTGCTCGCCGTACACTCGCGCAAGCCTATTTTCGGATACAGGGCGATGGTTATCTCCATCATGGCGATCGTTATTATCTCCTTCCTCGTATGGGCGCACCACATGTTTGTGACAGGCCTCAATCCAAATCTCGCAGCAGTATTCGTACTCTTCACACTCCTCATCGCCGTACCATCCGCGATCAAGGTGTTTAACTGGATCGGTACAGTATGGAAGGGCAGCGTACGCCTCAACCCTCCGATGCTTTTTGCTATGGGTTTTGTGTCGATGTTCATCTCTGGTGGTCTGACCGGCCTGATGCTGGGTAACTCACCTATCGATATCCAACTCCACGATACATACTTCGTCGTAGCCCACTTCCACATCGTAATGGGTGTCGCAGCGTTCTTCGGTATGTTTGCCGGTGTGTACCACTGGTTCCCACGTTTCTACGGCAGGTTTATGAATGATACCCTGGGATACATTCACTTCTATGTAACGCTGATCGGAGGTTATGCGATCTTCTTCCCGATGCACTTCATGACGGGTCTTCCAAGGAGGTACTACACATTCGCCAACTTTGAGACATTCAACAACTTCAACTTCCTCACACAATTTATCTCTATCGCTGCTATCGTGGTATTCACTGCACAGTTGTTGTTTGTAGTAAACTTCTTCTACAGCATCTTCAAGGGAAGGAAAGTAGACGTAGAGAGGACATCAGAAGACGGATACACATATGGCAATCCATGGGATGGCGCTACGCTGGAGTGGACTGCTCCTATCGAGCGTATCCACGGCAACTGGCCTGGTGAAATACCATCAGTACACCGTTGGCCATATGACTATAGTGTAAATGACAAGCCATATATATCTCAGGATACGCCATTAGCTCCGGGAGAAGTAGAGCACAAATAAATTCGTAGAGGCGCAATACTTTGCGTCTTAAAGGAGGAATAATAAGACAGTGGAAAAGGTAACAGTCATAGAAAAGCAACCAAGTATCTTAGTTCAAAAGCTAAGGGACTATGCCGCGCTCACCAAGTTCAGGTTGAGTATGACAGTGGGTATCTCTGCGGGCCTAGGTTATTTGTTCGGCGCTGACCTGCACGCGATCAACTGGCCTGCATTTGGCCTGTTTGTATTGGCCGGACTCATGGTGACATGTGCTTCTAATATCCTCAATGAGATCATTGAGAAAGACTCGGATAAACTGATGACCCGCACGATGAATCGTCCGCTGCCTATGGGCACGATGACTGTGGCGGAAGCTATGCTCTCTGCCGGTATCATGGGTGTACTCGGTGTGCTGATACTGGCCTTCAAGTTTAACCTGACAGCAGGAGTGCTGGCGGCAGTGTCGCTGTTGTCGTATGCGTTCATCTATACACCGCTGAAGAAAGTGTCGTCTATTGCAGTATTCGTCGGTGCTATACCGGGCGCACTGCCTCCGATGATCGGCTATGTATGTGCGAACGGCAAGGGCGAGATAGACATTATCGCTGTGACACTTTTTGCCATACAGTTCCTGTGGCAGTTTCCGCACTTCTGGTCTATCGCATGGATACGTTATGGAGAATACCTGCAGGCTGGTATGAACCTGCTGCCATCCGCATCAGGCAAGACAAGGATGACTGCTGTGCATTCCATCCTTTATTGTGCAGTGCTGCTGATGGTGTCTATGATCCCTTATTTCAAAGGGTGGACAGGTATGATATCAGCGCTGGTGATCGGATTATCCGGTATCGCGTTCCTTTGGTTATCACTGGAGCATTATCAGAAGTGTACAGATGCTTCGGCTAAAAGAGTGATGTTCGCATCATTCCTTTACCTGCCGGTAGTGCAGTTGGCATTGGTGTTTGGAAGAATGTGAGGTGAGTTTTCCCGAAAGGGAATAATGAATAAATGTATGAGCAATACAATAGTGATGAATAGTGGTGAGGATGAATACATGCGCGAGCTCAAGGAGAAGACTGAGTACACGGGAGTGCACCCTCAGAAATTCGGCTTGTGGCTGGCAATGGCTAGTATGACGATGTTCTTTGCAGCTTTGACGAGCGCGCTGATACTCAAGAAAGGAGACTTCAAGAGTTGGGAAAATTTTAAACTGCCCAATATCTTTTTTCTCAGTACGGCAGTGATCATAGGATTGAGCGTATCGATGCACGCAGCATTGATCTGCTACAGGAAGGCGCGGTTTACTGCATTCCGGTGGCTCTTTTTCCTCGGGTTCATGCTGGGAATAGTATTTCTACTGGCTCAGTGGTTAGGTTTCCGGGCGCTGGCATCAATGGGTTTCCCGCTGACAGGCAATATAGCAGGGCAGTTTGTCTACCTCGTGGCATTGCTGCATGGCTTGCATATCGTCGTTGCACTGCTCATTACGGGACTGGTCCTGATCTTTGCGATCAGGGCGAGGAAGGACCCGCTTTTTGAACTAAGGAATATCATCAACCCGAAGCGGAAGCTTCATATGGAGTTGCTGGTTACGTTTTGGCATTATATAGATATAGTCTGGATATACTTGTTTGTGTTTTTGTATCTCAACTATAGATAAGAAGAAGGTTAATTTTTAATAGAACTAAATAAAATCTAAAAATGGCATCTGCTACAGTAGAACATGGTCACGGAGTAGTGACGGAGCGGGAACTCTGGAAAGGCGGGCGGTCTCCATTCGGGATCAGCTACGGCAAAGTAATGATGTGGTACTTCCTCATCTCCGATACATTCACCTTCGCATCATTCCTGATCACATACGCATCGTTGCGTTTCACACAGTCTGCCGCATGGCCCAATCCTGCTGAAGTATTCAGCTCGATACCGATGAAAATGTTTGAAGGCGTGAAAGCTCCGCTCGTATTCGTGAGCTTCATGACATTCCTCCTGATCGTCAGTTCGTACACAATGGTACGCGCGGTACAGGAAGGCTACCGTATGAACAGGATGGGTGTAGTGAAATTCCTGATCCCTACTATCATATGCGGCATCATGTTCCTCGGATGCCAGTATCTGGAGTGGACCCACCTCATCAGCGAGGGAATGACCCCTACACATGCAGCTGCTGTGACCAAGGTCGTCAACTTCGGGCAACTATTCTTTATCATTACAGGTTTCCACGGTCTTCACGTATTCGGCGGTGTCCTGCTCAATATCTGGCTGATGGTAGCATCATGGAATGGTACATTTGAGAAGAGGGGCCACTATGAAATGGTCGAGAAGCTCGGCCTCTACTGGCACTTTGTGGATCTGGTATGGGTTTACGTATTCCTTTGCTTCTACCTGCTCTAAGTCATTAATTTAACCAACAATTGTATTCGTCTAAATACTTAATACTAACTACTCAATACTAAAGCAATATGGAACAACATAACGATATGCCGGAGGGACACCTCCACCTGAATGATGAGGAATATAGCCACGGACGCAAGGAGGTACTCAGAACGATCATCATCCTGTCTGTAGTAACTGTCGTGGAAGTGAGTGTAGCCATCATCTATGATCACTTCAATCCGACCGGTGGCAATTTCAAATGGCTGATCAACCTCTTTATGGCTGTCATGTCTGTCGTAAAGGTGATCTACATCATGGGTACATTCATGCACTTGAAGAACGAAACAAGAGGCTTCTTCCTTACTGTGCTCCTTCCATTCATGTTCCTGATATGGGCTATTATCGCATTCGCATACGAAGGTGGCTCATGGAATCACATGAGGTCGCTGCTCAATGTTTTTTAAATAGAAATTAGCTTCTTACAATATTGAAATCCCTGTCTTGTGACTGGGATTTTTGTTTTTATGTGTACATCATTTCGAGGAATAAAGCGACGAAGCAATCTGGATCGTCCTATAAATTGGTTACCCTTTTTACTGACTTGGTTTGGTCCTGAGATACAGATTGCTTTGACTTTTGTCATGTTTATTTTTTACGGGAGAAAAGCTCTCGCAAAGACGTAGTAGGCATGAAGGATTTTTATTTTGAAAAATTCGCTCTTTGCCATAGGCCATAGTTTAAACTATGGCCTATGGCAAAGGGACTTTGTTCTTTAATGCCCTGAATACTTTCTTGTGATGACTGTCACCCTGTATTTCACGCCATCATATATCACTCCCGCTATGAGGATCGCCGCAGCGAGCAGCAAGCTGAAGATGCCAAAAAGATAATAAGCGAAACCTCCTGCAATACAGCCCATAAAGAAGAAGCTAATAATAGTCAAACGCAGTCCTATTGATGAACGAAGCCTCTTCTGCTGCTCGGGCTCGCGATAAAAGAATATTTGTGAAAGTTCAATACCCAGATCGGTGAAAAGGCCTGTCAGGTGTGTGGTCCTCACCACTGAGTTGGATATATTGGTCACCAGTGAGTTTTGCAGGCCCATAGCGAAGAGCAAGCTGCACGAGATGATGTTTGCGTTGTCCACGATATTCTCCCGGCTGAGCAGGGCTATGACTATGAGAATGGTCGCTTCTATCGCCACAGGGGCGATGTATACGTAGCGTGAATTCCTGCGGGAAATAAGCTCAACGATCAGGCTGGAAAAGAATGCGCCAAAAAAGAATGCGAAAATGAATACGAGGTAAAGTAAGGCCATAGAGTATTCCTTTCGCAAAACCTCATTGGCAAAGAAGGCGAAGTGCCCGGTCACATTGGTCGTAAGGGTGTGTACAGCGAAGTATCCCGTCACATTGACAATGCCTGCTACCAATGACAACAGCGCCGCCAGTTGCAGGTTGTGTTTGAGCGTGCGCGATTTGCCCTGATGACGAAACATATGTCTAAGTTAATCCTTTGCTTGCAGTGGCCATAGGTTTGTACGCACATAGCATTCTCAATATGTGTTGTTTATGAGGCAAAAGTTAAGGTGTCTGATTGGCCTGATAAATACGTATATTTGGTATAACTCAATCGCAATATCTATGGCAAAAGATCCCAATATCCCATGTAACTACCAGACAGTGATGCCTTACCTGATCATCAAAGACGCAGCCAGATTTGCTGAGTTTATGAAAACTGTTTTCAATGCAGAGGAAGGCTACAAGGCCATGCGTGATGAGACGACTGTCATGCATGCAGAGGTAAGTGTCGGTGATAGTACGATCATGTTTGCCGATGCTACGGACGACTTTGGTGCGAGGCCAGCGGGTATGTTCATCTATGTGCCAGATGCAGATGCTACCTATCAAAAGGCGCTCAACAATGGGGCCACAAGCATCATGCCTCCGGCAGACCAGCCTTATGGCAGGTCTTGCGGTATCAAAGATCCCTTTGGCAATGACTGGTGGCCGACCTCGATCCCGAAATCGAAATAACATGAAGATCAGGAGGACCTTTGTTTGGGGCTTATTCATCACACTCGTAGCCAGTGCGCTGTTGGGTATTCTTATATTCCTATTCGGAGCTTTCAAGATGCGGGAGTTGAAAGTACTTTTCAGCACATTAGATGTCAGTGCCTGTAGTCTGGCGGCCCTATGCTGTGCCACGCTGCTTAGTACTAAATTCAAATGGTTCTCGGTACTCGGTGTCCTGACCTCTCTTAGTTGCATGATGGCGTTTCTGTATGTCATCTGGTTTGACCGGGAGGTCACGAATTATGATTTCCTGCTCACGCTGGTCGTTCTGACTGGGACCTTTGCGCATATCTCGCTCATCCTGCTGACGCCACCGGTCAACCGCACCGTCACCTCTATACTCACCGTGACCGTACTATGCATCACTCTCCTTGGCGTGATGCTACTGCTGATGATATGGGGCGATGAGCACAAGGAGTCTTTCTATCGTACGCTGGGTGTGATAGGGATACTCGACGTGCTGGGTACGATCATCTCGCCGATACTGGGTAAGACGAGGCGGTATGAGGATGCGCTGGAGGGATAAGCCTTCTGTTGAGATTTGACAACTTTTCAAAAGTTGTCAAATCTGAAGCCCCATTACATCTTAAACAAATCCCCCCATAACCTCTGCCCGCCATCTATATAGATGGTCTCGCCTGTGATATAGCTCGCCATAGGACTGCTGAGGAATAGCGTCAAATAGCCAACTTCTTCTATTGTCCCTAAACGTTTCGCGGGGATAGACTCCTCTATGCCATGTAGGAACTCCGGAGGATAGTTTTCTAGACCTGTGGATTTGATAATACCCGGTGCGATCGCATTGATCTGGATATTGAACCTGCTCCACTCTACTGAGAGACTCATGGTCATATTTTCCACACCGGCACGCGCAGCTCCTGTATGTGTCATAGCAGGGAAGCCACGGAATATATTAGCGATGATATTGACGATACGCCCTTCTTTGGCAGGTATAAAAAATGCCTTGGCCATGATCTGGGTGACATACCAGGTACCGTTGAGATTATTATTGACTACAGCATTCCAGCCTTTGTATGAGATGTCCTCAGCAGGAGAAGGGAACTGCCCACCTGCATTATTGATCAGTATATCCAGCTTGCCTTCTTTGGCTTTGATATCTTCGGCGACCTTCTCTATCTGATCGGTGTCGCGTATGTCAAGTACCACATAGCGGCACGGGCCGAGCGGTGCGAGTTTCTCCATCGCTGCTTTGAGCTTTTCTTCTTTGCGCGAAGCGATGATCACCGTGGCGCCCAGCTTGAGATACTGCTCTGCTATTGCGAATCCTATACCACTGCCACCACCCGTGACGAAGGCTACTTTCCCTTTGAATAAATCTGATTGAAACATGCGATGAATATAATGATTTACGTTTTACATAATTACCATTTACTATTTATCATCCATAATGATCATACTCCCACTATATTTTCAATAGTAAATAGTAATTCGTAAATGGTAGATTGACAAGTGCTCAAAAAAAAAGAGCCCCGATGATCCGGGACTCTTTTTAAGAATAGAATAATTTAATTAGTGGTTCTCGACCTTGCCCTGAGGATGTTGCGCCGGCTGTGACTGGTGCTGCACTGGAGCAGTCTGGCGCGGTTGTACAGGTCTTTGCTGCACCGGCCTTTGTGGCTCAGTCCTCGGTTGCTGCTGCGCTGGTCTTGATTCAACTGGTCTTTGCGGCTCCGTTCTCGGCTGTTGCTGCACTGGCCTTGACTCCACTGGTCTTTGGGGCTCAGTCCTCGGTTGTTGTTGTACTGGCCTTGACTCCACCGGTCTTTGCGGCTCAGTTCTCGGTTGCTGTTGTACCGGCCTTGTTTGCACTGGCCTTTGAGGCTCGGTCCTTGGTTGCTGCTGCACTGGCCTTGATTCTACGGGTCTTTGTGGTTCAGTCCTTATGGGAGGTTGTTGTGCCGGTCTTGTTTCAGCAGGTCTTTGAGGCTCAGTCCTTGGCTGCTCTTTGATCACATTCTTATTGGGATCGGTCGTCCTTGGTATAGACTGGTATGGATTAGATGGGTTATTAGGATTGTTGTGACCGGCAGGCACGGGTGTGACCGTATTAGGCTGAAAAGTATTTGGTTTGACTATCCCATGCACCGCAGTGCTATTGACTGTCTTGACCTCTGTGATCGGTACCACTCTGGACGGAGCAGTCTTGGTAGATGTAGCGGTAGAGATCGCAGGTTTATATACTGTCAGTTTATCAGCGGTCAGGCTGGAGTTTGCGGCCACGGGTTTGCTGGTTTCATTGACAGTCACCTGAGCTATTTTGTGCCCGGTTGCCCTTTCTACATTATTTACTTCGGGGCCTGTATTATACCTGTTGTTATTGATCGTAGTTTGATTGTTGATCACTACGATGTTGGTCACATTGTTATTGATAATGGTCGTATTGGTATTATGATTGACCACGTAGTTATTGACGTTGTTATCCGCGATATGATTCTGCGGGCAGAAGTTCCAGTTCTGCACTGGTGGCCTGTATCCTTCATAGTAGTTCACATTTGGCCCGATAGGAGCCCATCCATAGTAGCCATTGTACGATCCCCAGGTCACCCAGGCTGGTCCCCAGGTATTGCCCGGCACCCACATCCAGCCATATCCCGGCTCATCCAGCCACCTGCCATAGTGGAATGTAGCCCAACCCCAGTGGTAACCTGATACCCATGTCCATCCGTACTGAGTATACACCCAGTGTCCATTGGTAGCATATGGCCTGAAGTCCGCGCCTTGGGCGGGTACCCACACATAGCCGTACGAACCGTAGTTGACCCATGAGCCATAGGGCGATAATTCATCATAGAATGTCTGATAAGAAGGCGCACCGTAGTTTACAGTTTGCTGGTGAGTAGTATAGTATTGGTCGGCCTCAGGGTCATTATATTGTTGGTTGCTGTATACCTGAGTATTGCTGCTGTATTGATTTGGGTCAGAGTACTGCTGTTGTGGCGGTGCCTGCTGGGCAGGTGGCTGCTGTGACGGAGGCAGCTGCACAGGAACGCTATAGTTTGCTGCTGCTGGCTGGTATGGCTGATTGTCATTGGAGGAAGGCGAACTGGCTGGTGGACTGGTCGTAGTGCTGCTGTAGGTGTGTTTGGTCCTGCAGGCAAACAAGGCCATCGATAGTGCCATAGCGATGAGAATACACTTTTTCATATTGTGGGATTTGTGAGTGACGTAAAAATATCTTTTTAAATTAACTATTACCTCTACTAGGAAACATTATGCCACATGAACTTCCTCGTATGAGGAATCACATATTTTAACAAAAAGGTAAATGCTTAATTTGACGAAGAGATAGGATTACTTCTTCTCTTCAGCAGTCTTATTGAGCGCCAGCGTCAGGTCTGTAGAGATGCCGGACTTCTCGATACGTATCTTGACATTGCGGTCTATCTCTACCAGCAGCGTTGTGTCTTCTACTTTATCTATAGTGCCGTGTATACCGTTTGTGGTCACCACCTTAGCGCCTTTCTCCAGCCCTTCTACGAAAGCTTTTTCTTTCTTCGCCTTCTGTGACTGCGGGCGTATGAAGAAAAAGTACATCACCGCAAACATTGCGACGATCATGAGGGGTTGTATTAACTTTGGATCCATTATTATATTTATTTTTTATCGTCTTTATCTTTTGGTGTCACGTCACCTACGAGAAATATCTCTTCATTATGACGTACAGTGTTCATTTGCATTGTGACGGACTTATGCTGTTCACCTTTTTTACCAGTTGAGTTGAATGTCACTTTAATGTCGGCTGTACTGCCCGGAGCGATAGGCTCTTTGGGGTATTCCGGTACGGTACATCCGCATGAGCCATAGGCATTGGCGATGATCAGTGGTTTTTCACCCGTATTTTTCACTGTGAATGTATGCTCTACTTTATCACCCTCATTGATCTTGCCAAAATGGAATTCTTTTTCAGCGATCTCCACAGTGGTGGTATCCTTGAGGATGGCAGACGGTAAGCCCGCAAAAGGATTCCCTTTTTTGAAGAAAGGGTTGTGCTCCCGGTCACAGCTGGTTAGTATCAGGCCGGACAGGCATAGTGATATGAATAGTACTTTGCGCATAGCGGGGGCAAATATAGCATAAGCAATCCTATTTTATAATCCCATATTTCGTACATCGTTTCCGATACTCTACCTCCGTGGTTCGTGTCCTCAGGTAACTATATACGTGTTAGACCAAAGGATTAGGGTCTATTGAATAGTAATTGTTCAAAAAATTTAAGATCAGATTCATATTCAGCCTTCTCCGAACTTTTATAAACGAAATGAATGCCATCAGAAAAACCGCTGCCCATATCTGACATCAATTTTATCCTAAAAAGTCCTTGAAACCCGATTTCATTGAAATAACCATGAATATTTGTAATAGAATCAATTTTAATTGCAGAAAAAAGTCTAGTTCCTGCATAGGATTCATCGAACACCAATTGCCTAATCCATTTATCGCTTATAATTTCAAATTTTTTCATCGAGTTTTTTTAGCTTTATAAAACCTATCTCAATAAGATTGTCTTTTATGGAATTGCAATAAGGGTGTTCTAGCCTGCCATTATTGGCATTTCCTGTTCCGCTATCTTTTTTGTCTATCTCATGTCCAACCTGAATTGAATTAACATGAAGAAATCCATCGCAAATATTACAACGTCTAACATATAAATCTACATCTCTTAAAAACACCTCCGATTTAGATTCAGTCGAGAAATCTTTTTTGTATTTGGGGTTTAACGATTTTACATTTGGCTTAAAGAAATTATATTCTTCATGTTCGTCTAATTTCTTTATAATATCCTGCTCTGATTCTTTTTTTAATAAAAGTTGAATAATGAAATCAAACAACTTAGTTAGGTTTACATAACCCTTCGCACCACTTCCCCATGTAGTAGTAGCTTGGTTTACTAAAATTTTATGTTTCCACAAAAACTCTTCAAAATTCTTCCTAATGGTGGTAAATTTTATCAGTTGATTCCTGTTTTCGTAATCTTTAACCAGATTGATTATTGCCATGAAAGCTGTTATTTGATACCTACCTTGATGGCTATAAAAATAAACTGCTGGATGAAGTCCAAGTGAAGAAGATTGTATCCCCACAATATTTGAGAGCATTTTCTTTGTATTGGTAAGATATTTAAGTGTCTCTACTCCATCGGTTGATTCGTCTGGTATGGAAAATTCGGGGAAATCCTCCTTTTTTCTTATCCTACTGGCGTCAACAATCTTGATGTTATTGCTAAAGTTTACAACGTTTAATATTAACTCCTGAGTGGTATCTGAATAACTTTTGCCCGCAAGTGGTATATCATAAGTCTTTACTGGAGTTACTAACTCTGGCTTAAATAACCATTCGTGTATTTGCGATGCAATTTCCTCTATCTTTTCTTGATTAGGCTCTGAGAACTTGTTCCAATACTTATGTCCACGCCCTGCCCTAATAATTGCTCTTGCTCCTATCGCCATTGGTTTATTCCTTACCCGTAATAATCTTTTCTCGGTAGCGTCTAATGGAGATGCAGCTTCATTTATTTTAAAAAAAGATTCTTCTGCTTGCGAAGCATTTCCCGGAACCCATTGCAAGTCTATAACTCTGGAGTTGATGGTTTGAGCAATCTTAACCCATTCCTTTGGCGCGGTATCTTGATTTGCGCCTGCAAAAACAATGTCGCTATACTTGCCTATCTTTTCTTCTATTAGTTTTTTTACTTGCTTGGATTTTTCAATTTGCCCGCGCTCCATATTGTCCCCAAAGAAAGCGCGTGAAGTATTACCATATCCATAGTCATCATTTACCCATGCCATTAGTGCGCTTAATCTATGCGCTCCGTCAATAACAAAGATATTGCCTTCGCCCTTCCATAAAATTATAGAGGGGATAAGATCACCGTTTGTAAAGCTTCTTATAAGACTGTAAACCTTTTCGGGCGACCACTCCCAAGTACTTCTTTGAAATTGAGGCTTTCTTAGACCTTCAACCCATAATTGTCCTTTTTGCAAAAAAGAAATATTTATCTCCCTCGTTTGAGAGGGCAAATTTTTTAGTTCCTTTATTTCCAAATCTTCCCTTGGTATTAAGGCATCTAAATTAACTTGCGACATTGGATTGGGTTTTGCACCCAATATACTAAGATTGTTTATATGTATCATGTTCGTGGTCTAACAGGAATATAGCTACCTGCCTCCACTAACCACACGTGAAGTGCAATTTTCGGTCCGTGGGGACACGAACCGAGGTGCGAATCCTATTTTATAATCCATATTTCGTACATCGTTTTCGATACTCCGCAGTAAGTTGGTATCCTTTGTATGTTATCTCATCTTATGGCATTAGCTACTTTTGCCTCATTAAATAAAATCAAGAGCATGTACAACCTGAAGATCATTACAACCACTACCCGCCCCGGCCGCAAAGGCCCCATATTAGCCGCCTGGATAATAGAAATTGCTAAAAAGTATCCTGAATTTAATGTCGAGTTCATTGACCTTGGGGAGATCAACCTACCTATGATGGACGAGGCGATGCACCCGCGATTTCAAAAATATGAGCATGAACACACTAAGAAATGGGCTGCTACTATAGACGGTGCCGATGCCTTTCTTTTCGTCACTGCCGAGTACAACTACAGCATGACCGCTCCGATCATAAACGCCCTCGATTACCTTTTTCACGAATGGGCTAATAAGCCTGCTGCATTTGTCAGCTATGGAGGAGCATCGGGAGGTACGCGCGCTGTGCAGATGCTCAAACTGACCCTCACTACTCTCAAAGTAGTGCCTGTGACAGAAGCGGTTGTATTGCCATTTTTTGGCGCTATGATCAATGAGCAAAATGCTTTTGTGTCCAATGAGGGGATCGATAAATCTGCCGATGTGATGTTGAAGGAATTGCTCCGCTGGACGGAGATCCTTAAGCCGACGAGGGAAAAATGATCTCCCCAAGCGAATGGCGGTTTCATTTCCGACCCTCTACTTCAAACAGCATTGCTGACGCCAGCCTTCGCCTCACCCATCTGCCTTCGGCATCTTCCCTCTCCTCGTATGTTTGCTTTGGATATAGAAATCAGGCAAAAAGTCAGAATTTTATCAAAGATGAAAAGAGAAAGGGATGGGAGCCGATTCCTCCCTAAGCAG
>JAOQAO010000033.1 GCA_025963485.1 Bacteroidota bacterium
GTACACTCGGTGCATCTGCCAGGATATATCTCGTGCTCAATGTCCTCCAGATATTTATCCTTGATAAATGGGAAGTCCCTTTTGTAGTGACTGCGGCCGTCATCCTGCTGATGATCCTGCTTTATACATTCCAGGGCGGTGTGAAGACCATCGTATGGACGGATACATTGCAGACGACCTTTATGCTGCTCGCACTGGTCATGACCATTTGGTACATATGCGACAGCCTTGGCCTATCATTGGGAGGATTGGTATCTGCCCTCGCTGACAAAGGCGATACTCAGATATTCAATATGAACTGGCAGGCGCCCTCTTTCTTTCTCAAACAGATCATCTCCGGCATATTTATCTCCGTAGCCATGATGGGCCTCGATCAGGAGATGATGCAGAAAAACATCTCGGTCAAAACCCTGCCCGATGCGCAGAAGAATATGGTTGTCTTCAGTGTCATACTCATCGTGGTCAATCTCCTGTTCCTTACGCTCGGTGGAGCGCTATATCTCTATCTCGCCGCGCATCCTATGGACAAACCTCCGGTCGGCGATGATGTCTTCCCCACCATTGCATTAGGCTACCTGCCACCATTTGCAGGATTGATATTCATCCTGGGATTGGTGTCGGCATTGTTTCCCAGTGCTGATGGAGCGATCACTGCACTTACTTCATCTTTCTGCATAGATATACTCGGCCTCAATGAGCAGGACAGGTCCGAAGAGTCCAAAACTAAAACCCGCAAGATCGTACACCTGTCTGTAGCGGTGGTTTTCCTCATATGCATCCTCGTGTTCAAATGGATCAATACCAAGTCGGTGATCGATGTCATACTCAAAGTAGCTGGCTATACTTATGGCCCGTTGGTGGCCTTATTTGGCTTAGGTTTGTATTCGAGGGTGAAGCTCAGGGAGAATTTGGTACCCTTCATCTGTGTCGTTGCCCCGGTTATTACGTATATACTGGACCTCAACTCTAAGAAATTATTTGGCGGCTATCAGATGGGCTTCGAGTCGGCCTTTGTGAATGTCGCTATCACGTTATTAGGTTTATCATTGATCAGTAAAAAAGTACAATATGAAAGATAAGAAATGGAGCTCGCATCATGGCGATGCAGCATGGAGGATGTTTAAGATCATGGCAGAGTTTGCCGATGGCTTTGACCGTATGGAGCGCTTCGGACCTTGCATATCCATATTCGGCTCAGCGCGCACGACCGAGGACAATCCCTACTATGGCCTCACAGTCAAGGTAGCCGAGAGGCTCGCCAAAGAAGGGTATGGTATCATCACCGGCGGTGGTCCCGGTGTGATGGAGGCTGGCAATAGAGGCGCATGGAATATGAAGGCCAAGTCTGTGGGCCTGCACATAGTATTACCTAAGGAAGAAGCCGCAAATAAATATGTCGACCAGACGCGGATATTTATGTTCCGCTATTTCTTCGCCCGCAAGGTCATGTTCACAAAATATGCTCAGGCGTTTATCTACATGCCCGGAGGCTTTGGCACGATGGATGAATTATTTGAGGTGCTCACCCTCGTCCAGACCCGCAAGATAGCCCGTGTGCCCATCGTACTCGTAGGCAAGAGCTACTGGAGCGGCCTCATGGACTGGATCAAAAGCACCATGCTGAAGGAGCGCAATATCAATGCCGAGGACCTGGACCTGTTCCATATCACCGACGATCCTGAAGAAGTAGCCAAGATCATCAAGGCTCACTATAAGAAGGCCGATCTTAAACCGAACTTCTAAGAAGTGTAATACAGATACAAGCTTACCGCCAAAGCGCAAAAAGCGCAAAATTATCTTCACAAAAAAGCCCGCCTGGATATGATCTGAGCGGGCTTTCCTTTGAATGAATGCTTATTTCTCAGCTTTCACTACCGGCTTCGGAGTGACAGAGTAATATTTATATGGCCCATTGCCCTGTACGGTGACCTCATCTTTGGTAGGCTCGACGAGTAGCGGCGGCAGGTCCTTGCGGATCGCCATCAGTACCCAACTGAACTGCCCATCAGGGTTTTCACTATACACGACGAACTCATTTTTATCATTCACCGTTTCGTAGCTGAGCAGGTATGGTTTTTTGCCGATAGGCGTGAGCTGCACTGTGACCCCATCAGTCTGGGTCAGTGAGTGGAAGTATGAAGGCAGTTTCACTGTACATTTTCCATTTTCCATTTTTCCGGTACCGCGATAGTATACACCTACCTCCGGTCCTTCCAGTGTCGAGTGGATCAGGTATTTATTATTGTCATCCGGATGCACGATGATAAATGTCTTGGCACCCGTGGGTCCTGTCGGCCCTGTCGCGCCGTTATAGCCATCCGCACCAGAAGGTCCTGTGGCGCCTACTCCAGGCCCAGTTGCTCCTGTGGCTCCCGTTGCTCCTGTAATGCCATCTGCACCATCGATACCGCCATTTGGCCCGCTCGCACCTGTCGGTCCTGTCGGACCGGTCATACCTGTGCCGGCATTGGCAGCATATTGAGCATAGGGTACACTTAGCATTTGATCAGTGCTCATGGTGACGAAGTTTGCTCCGCCGTGGATATCGATATCTACCTGCAGGTATTTACCACCAGTCCCCCATGGGATCGAAGCGAAAGTGCCCTGCACCGGTGTACCATTGCCGACCACCGCATTGATCAGGCCGAACTGGTTGGTCGTGATCACCTGCGTCTCCTGGTAGGAGACAGCGCCTGTAGCGCTCTGGTCATGAATAGTGAAGCGAAAACTCACGCTGCGGTTTGACAGCACATTGCCACTGGAGTCACGAACGGCAGCCTGGTATCCCATATTTTGAGGAGGGGCCTGGCCGAAAGATGATAATAGAACGAATGAAAAGGCGAGTAGAAGGTAGTATTTCATAGAATTTGGTTTGGATGAAAAAATAAATCGAGGGCGGTAAAGATTTAACTATTAATTGAAAAAAGCTAAAATATTTTAAAGCGTCGGCGGTCACTTTGGATCAGTCCCTTCTTTTGCGTTTAAAGATATATTCCGTAGTACCCTCAGGAGCCATCGAGCTGGTAAAAAATTCACCTCCCGCATATTCATACCTGTTGTCATTCAGGTATTCGAAACACTTGAAGATTATTTCGTGCCTCGACTGTTTCAAAGATAGCCGAAGCTTTTTCCAGAGGTCCTCGTTATAACCATTATTGTATTCTACATTGGCATACTCATGCACTCTGTCCAGATTGAGTATAGCATAATGATATTTCAATGTATCCTGGCCATGGCTACTGATAGCGCACGCAGACATAAAGAGTAAAAACAATAACTTTTTCAAAATCTTTCTTGTTCTCTTCTGAATACATACTCATACTTCACCTCATCTTCTTTATGTGAGATCTTAAATGGATATGAGCTGCTGCTGACCAGTTCGTACCCCATCTTATTGAGGTATTGGAAGCACTTGATCTTGGCCTGGCTCAGGCTTTCCTTGTCGCGGTCTATTTTTAGTGTATCCCAGAGGCTGACCTCTTTTGACGCATTGTTGTATTGCACCATGTACATGTCTTCATCATCCACTATATGCAGCAGCGCGTAGTCGTATGATATATTTGTTTTATTATGGCTTTGGCAGATCGCCGGCAGGCAGCAGGTGAAGATCAGAGCACAAAGCAGGAACGTTTTTTTCATAGTGGGCTTTATTGTTAGTTTAAATATAGGAAATATGTATCCTCACAGGAAGCGTAGCGAATATTTATTTTAAGTCCTGCGATTTTATCATTTGTGCAGCCTGTAAAGTTTATTGGAATTTAATTCTAAAACCGTGTACAAATCCGCAGCCTTATCGCGTTATAATGTAGTTACCTTTGATTTGATATTTATATTCCTGTATTAAAGCCCCTTTGGGGTTTGGGGCCGCCTTCCATGAACTTCGTCCACTATATTCTTTTGTCTCTTTTCTCCTCTGGTGCTATGGCACAGGGCGATACTATTCCCACGTATCACAGCGGAGGATTCCGCGCACCACTCGATGTGCCGATTTTATTGGCGGGTAGTTTCGGTGAGCCACGTCCGGGACACTTTCATATGGGCATGGACCTCCAGACCCTGGAGAAAGAAGGCCTGCCAGTCTACGCGCTGGGCGACGGGTATGTCTCGCGCATAGGTGTATCGCCTTATGGCTATGGCAATGCTCTGTACATCACGTACCCCAATGGCTTCACCTCCGTCTACGGCCACCTGCAGGGATTCGGTGAGAAGATCACCGCACTAGTCAGGAAGGAACAATATGCCAAAGAATCATTCAGCGTAGATATCACTGTCAAACCCTATGAACTCAATGTCAAAAAAGGAGAGGTCGTGGCTTTCAGCGGCAATACTGGTGCCAGCGGGGGACCACATGTACATTTTGAGATCAGGGATGTAGCTGAGCGGACCATCAATCCTTTGCTGTTTGGCTATACCATGTCAGACCATATCGCACCGGTCATCGGCGGCCTCAAGGTCTATCCGATGGATGCGCTGAAGCATACCGCCGACGGATACAGGTCGCCACTGGCGATCGTCAAAGGCAGCTATAGTCCCAAAACCGGGCTGCTCAAAGTAAATGCCAGTTCCATAGCCCTTGCCATCAATACCTATGACAAAATGGAAGGCACCACGCACACGCTCGGCATCTATGATATCAAAGCCTATGATGGCGACTCGATCATACATGAGTATCGCGTCGACCGTGTCACCTTCGATCATACGCGTGATGTGATCGCGCAGGTAGACTATCCGGTATTTATCAAAGAAGGTAGTCGTGCTTTTCATAAGTGCTTCCAGGAAGCAAATAATAAAATCCCCTCTTCTTATTATCATGTCAGGAATAACGGCGTCATCGACCTCTCCGATGGCACTGTTCATAATATCAAAATAGAAGTGCGCGATTACAATGGCAACCTCTCCACGCTTCGCGCACAAGTGCAGTATGACCCCAAGACGGTAACCTTTAAGGCGAAGCCGCTGAAATATAACAAGGTGCTCTCTCCCTATCAGGACAATAACTATAGCGCCGATGGCTTCAATATTTCTATTCCGGGCAAGGCCTTGCTCGACTCGATGTTTGTCACCTATAGCTCCACACCCTCTACAACAAACGGAATTTTTTCCAACGTTCATAAATTCGGGGAGTCGCAGGACCAGCTTTTGAATTATTTCACGGTCAGCGTCAAGCCCGTGAGCCTGCCGGAAAATCTTAAATCCAAAGCCCTCATCATCTGGCGCAATGCCGGCGGGGGCACCGCTGCCCGCAGCAGCAAATGGGAAGGCGATATGCTGACAGCCCGCAGCCGCGAGTTTGGCAGCTACTTCATCATGATCGATACGACACCGCCCCGCATAGTACCCATCAATATCACTCCCGGCAAAAACATGCACGCAGCAAAAGCCGTCTACATGCGCCTCAGCGATGGGCTCTCCGGCCTCGATGAATACAAAGCCTATATCGATGACAAATGGCAGCTCATGGAGATGGACGGCAAAACCGCTACACTAAAAATGTTCCTGCCCAATACACTCACCGCAGGCGAGCATACATTCAAACTCACTGCCACAGATGAACGTGGCAATAAAGCCGAATACTCGGTGAAGTTTAATTATTGACCTCACCCATCTGCCTTCGGCATCTTCCCTCTCCCAAGGAGAGCATACGCGTCAACTTAAGGGTTTAAAAATAGCAGTAGAGGTATCGTGGGCATTATATCTTGAGCGGGTATCGTATCGGCAGTAATAGAGTATTTCCTTTTCCATATCAACTGTGAGTCCATTGGCT
>JAOQAO010000039.1 GCA_025963485.1 Bacteroidota bacterium
CTTCATCCAGCTCATAGAGAATAAGTATGGCGGATATATTTTTTACACACCGCTCAGTGATCTTCTCCGCGAGTGGGGACTAGTGCATACTGCCGATATCATAGACCGGGCGCGCCTGATATACGAAGCCAAGAAAAATATACTGGAAAAGGAAAAGACATTGGAAGAGTTCGCAAAGCTCTATGAGGAACACAAAGACTTTGAGCCTTTGGAAAATGAATTTTATGAAATAATAGAATCAGAAAGGACCCGAATGAACCAGTATATATTGGCGCATATAGATCGCTTTGCTCACGTGGCACAATGAAAAGCACTCGTTTTGGTTACTGTACCACCACTTTCTTGATAGTGATGATGCTGCTATTACTTACGACTGCGAGGTCATAAACACCAGCCGCAAGCCTTGAGTTATTGTATGTGATCTGCTTGGTGCCAGACGGGAGCTTGATAGCATCTACACTTTTGCCCAGCACATCGTAGAAGCGTATCTCAGCGTCAGGTAGCGGGTTAGTCGT
The DNA here is from genome assembly GCA_025963485.1 of Bacteroidota bacterium. Taxonomy (GTDB): domain Bacteria; phylum Bacteroidota; class Bacteroidia; order Chitinophagales; family LD1; genus UBA1941. The sequence continues at coordinate 516 of JAOQAO010000039.1, forward strand.
ATAGACATAGATCGTTGTGGTCTTGCTAAACGGATTAGGCATGACATCAAGTACTATATCATTATTCGCCGTTTCCCTGATACCGACACCTATACACTGGCCGCCACTCACATTTGCCAGCGAATCATAGTTCTGGCAGGTAGTATCCATGACACCATAGCGCTTAGCTACGCAGGTCCCATTGCTCATATTGGCCAGCGGATTATAGTTGACAGAGCCTGTATCCATGCAGCCGTAGACCTTAGGTATGCAGCCACCGGTATCTACGTTGGCATTGGGGACATAGTTGATAGAACCTGTATCAGGGCAACCATATATGGTCTGATAGAGCAATGCCTGATAGCCGTTGACCTTGCCCCAGCCAAATCTCGTATTGGGAATATTGACGGTGGAAGTGAATGTATCTTTCTTTGCAGTATTCTGTATCACAGATTTGACCTCACTATAGCTGGCAGTAGGATGCTCCTGGAGATATAGTGCGGCGATACCTGCTACGATAGGAGATGCCATAGAGGTACCACCATCGCGCACATGCTTGCCACCGAGAGAGACTTTGAACCGGTTGCCTCCGCCGCTTAGCAGTGATACATAAGTGGAGTCTCCTGTGGTAGTCACTACATCACCGGTAGCTGCGATATCCGGCTTAGTGCGTCCATCGCGGGTAGGGCCAATGGAAGAAGTGACTGACAACGCTCCCGGTTGGACACCCAGATTCACATAGTTGCTATCTATATCCCTGTAGCCTGCCCGATTGTAATAGTTGGCCACAGTGATCACTTTATCCGAACATTGCCAGCCGGAAACTATCGTTTTGATCGTGTCCGGGAAACGATAGTTAGGCCAAAGAGCAGGATTGCCTAAAGCTGCAAAATTAGAAGTACCGATGAGCGATTTGCTGGCCCAGAGGTCAAAAGTGCCTTGCCCTTTGGTCTCCAACCTCCAGAGATCTGCCGTAATAGTCGGAAGTGCAAAAAACTCGACGTGATACAACCCCTGATAGGCCGTCACGGCAATGCCATAGAGGCCAAGAATAGTATCATGCGCATTATTGAACAATGTATCATCTATCTCTATGGTTTGATTGGCCGCCGGATGAAAATCTGTGACAGCATTGAAGTACCTGGTCCTGCCCCGGTAAGCACCGGTGGAGCTATTGTCGCAGCCGAGGGCAAAATTGGCATTTCTAAACTGTGCTGTATCTGCCCATAGGTCAAAGTAGACCTGATGGGTGGTCGTATTGTATGTAAACCATGTCCACGATGAATCCGGACTAGTGAGCTGGTATGACAGGTGATGCTTGACATTGCCACCATTACCTGCAGCAGCTACGATCACCCTGCCATGATGGGCATCCAGCAGGTTCTCCATGACACCGACTGAAGGTTCTGAACCATCATGAGGCCCGTAATACGTTCCTATACTGGTATTGATCACACAGGGCATACCGAGTTCATCAGCTTTGGTAAAAATATAATGCACGGCATCAGCTACCGTAGCCAGATAGTCAGGCCGGTTATTGTCGACCCGGACCACTGCGATATTCGCCTCCGGGGCAGTACCGACGTATCTGCCTTTGAGATAAGCATCACCGGTATTCCAGCTCAATCCATTGCCGGCGGCTATGCCTGCCACAGATGTCCCGTGCCCCTGATCGCCCGATGGTTCCTTGTGACCGCAGGTACCGGCATTGATAGACGCAGAGTCCCACTCACTACCATAGTTGTAGCTACCAGGCCTCGTACCGCTACTATCAGCCTGGTCCCATATATAGCGTATGCGCGTATTGCCATTGAGCTGCCTGAAATCTTTATGTCGAAAATAGATGCCCCCGTCGATAATCCCGACGAGAACGCCAGTGCCCTTATAAGCCTGGGTAAGGGGTGCGACGCCGAGCAATGCGCTGTCTATGTTATTCTGGATCCGGGCTGTGTCCATAAAGGAATGCCCCGTGGCCATGCCATCTCCCGCTTCTATACGCTCTATCCCCTCTGCAGTGGAGAAACTCAAAAGATTCTTATATGCTATAGCGACGGATGATATATCACCCGCAGCATATTTATATACCCCTCCATATTGTTGCACCAGGGATTTTATCTTGGCGGGATTTCCCTGGACCATGATATTGAGTAACTGATTACTATGCGCATATTCCGGCTGCTGCAGTTTTTTGCGCAGCAACATGCTCAGTTTGTAAGATTTCAATTTAGAAGGTGTACTGTTGTCTACAAACCTACCAGAATAGTAAAACTTTCCAGACTGCCCGAATGAGGAAATGGCTAAAAGGCAAACCAATAGAAGGATGTATATTTTATGCATAGTGGTAGTATTTGGCCTGTTACAAGTTTAACGAAAAAAGGGGACAAAACCCATTTATTATCCACCTATTGCGGGGCTTTGACCTATATTATACGCCTATCTCATTAAATTGTTTTGACCCGCAAAATCACTTCCTGAAATGAGCCATATAGTTGCGGAAGTAGGTGCACTCATGGATAAGGTCCCGGGCATATGCGGTGTTGGAGTATTTCTCCTGTAATTCTTTGAAGTATGGGCTGTAAAGCTCATCTACCTGGTCATGCGTCAAATCCGGCTCCTGATAGTTGAATCCGGAGCATTTGGCGGCCATATATGTGCACCTGGCTTTGAATTCCTTGTCGCGGGAGGTATCGCGGGCTTTGAGATAATACCGCAACGCTACATCTGTAGTAGCTATATGAAGTGAATCTGAAGAGACTCCATGCAGTGGTGTAGGGCCATAATAACCATTGCTCCCTTCCAACGCTGCCGCCTCGTATCCATAGAGGAAGCAATTGCTATAAAACATGCGGTTATTGCCTGAGTAGGTGATATTATAAAAGCCATTAGCCATCTGATAATAGGTCTCTGCTGCCTTTGATTTATTGGCCTGTGCAGTGCGCTCCAGCCCGATCATATTATCGAGGAAATCCATGCGGCTGTAGCGCTTTTTCTGCGCAGCATCATGGTCGCAGTCATGGCAGTCCCGGATGTGTATGAGAAAGGGATCGGCAAATAGAGTATCGCCTGTGAGATTGCCGGAGCGCAGCCATTTTGTTTTAGCAGCACTGAGGTCGCCTTTGAAAATATCTATCATACCCAGTGCGTACCACATATCATATGTGGATGTGCTGTATCCCCGTATCAGATAATCCTGCAGCGGTGTATGAGCCTTGTTCTCTATAAACGCGATCATGTGGTAAGCATTGGAATCGAGGGTGAAATAGTCGAGCCACAAGTGACCGACAGCTACCTGAGCCATCATGGTGTCATGGGCCTGCAGGTATAGCCCGCTGATAGCCTCTCTGATACTAAGACGCGCCACAGATGTCCTGAGCGGCGCATCACGCTGCTCCACCCATATCAGATCTGCGAGTAGCATACTATCCGTGTGTGTGTCTATCTGAGTGGTGCGATAAATTCTATTCCATACCTGGAGCAAATGCACCTGGGCAATAAGGAGAGTATCCCCGCGTGCCTGGGAAATGGCGCGGTCATAGAAACGGTCCGCGTCATCCATATCATTGTTACAATAACCTGCGCAAAGCGACCATAGTGCCGGATTGTGCAGGCGCTCATCAGACATATTCCTTTTTATAACCTCATATGCATGGCGACGATATGCGGTATCCATTTTCATCTTTTGCTCGTCAGAAGGTGTATTCATTCCCTCAGCCAGATTGGCCGCACGCACCAGGAGGAGGTCGAGCAGATCAGAAGATGGTTCGAGCTTATATATCTCGCTGATAGCGGTCGGTTCATCGAGATTAGCGATACCTGTCATAGCCCATAGCACGGCCTTCTCATGTGGTGTCGTTGCCATGGCGAGGCTCTGATGCCAGTCACTATCCTCGGCAGGGTGATAGAAAAGCATGGCATTCTGACGGAGTGGAGGGAAACTATCGAAAATCCGTGAGTAGAGATAGTTGGAGATGGCGTAATGCTTGCTGTAATGTGCGGCCAGGGCTGCGTAGCTCATAGTGCGATACCGGATAGATAAAGTACCAGCTCCTTCTATCTCCTTTTTATGCGATGCGAGATAAGTAGTACATCCATCATAGTCACCGCTCATGTATAGCATACGCACTATCTGGAAATGACAACGCTGGCGGATAAAAGATGATTTGACCTCTTTGAGAAGTTTCTGCCCATCTGCCAGCAGCGAGTCTTTCTCCGGCTGCGGCCCGATGAAAGGGTCGACGGTCTCCCATTCATTTTCTTTATACCTGATGACATACGGTTCACATCTTCTGGCATAGTATAGATACCGCAGAAACTCCATTTGTTTTTTCGTGTCCGCTACCTTGAGTATTCCATTACTCGCATACTTGAATATGGAGGATGGTGCAGGGATCTTATGGGAGAGATTCAGGATCAATGCATGGAGGTCGTTCAGGTTGCTATCCCCGGCGTACATCAGCATTTCCAAATCTGCTTTAGTGACTTTGCTATCAAAGAAAATATACCATTCATTTAGATTTGTCTCTTTAAAATCAGTTGAAACAAATTCGGGTGAATTATAGAAATAATCATTGGTATAGAAGAAAGGTTTATACGCATCATTGTGTATCACCTCCGGTGCAAAGGAGGATAATTCCCGGTTGTCGAAATCCATCCAGGCACAATAGATGAGTGTGCCGGTGAGCAGTAGAAGGATAGGAATACTAACGAAGTATTTCAAGAGTTTTCTCAAAGTCCGATACGTCATAGCGATTGGTATTATTGGGTTGGAGGTCAAAGAAGATGACCGTTCTTTTTTCGTTTTTGAGATGAGCGGACAGTTGTGCAGCTGCCTGTCGGCAAATGTAAGGAGTTATTTCCTCTATTCTCACCACGGCATCCTGACGGAGATAATATCCGTGAATGAAGCAGGTACTATCAACTTTGTAGCGATTTTCCCCAATGGCAGTAAATCTTTTGTCACCTTCCATTTCCTTTTTTGAAAAGCCATTGAGGAGTTCCTTTGCCTTGCCGCTTTCATATACTACCCCCCAACTAAAGATGGGCAGCGCGACATCGAGGCTGAGCGGATAGTCTTTGAGCCGGGCGAGGTACTTGTCAGCAGTGGCGGGATCGTAGATGGTGTTGACCTCCTTTTCGTCCTCGATACGGCCCATATTATAGAACATGAGCACTCCCCTATCCACTGGTGGCACTCCGGTCTTTTCGCGGTATTTGACCTGATGGAGACGGATAGTACAGGACAAAAGTGCTCCCGATGGCATCTGAGCCCTGATCTCCCTGAGCAGGGCGAAATACCTGTCCCGGGTAGAGAGGCTCCAGTCGCAGTCTATCTGGACCTCCTCCGGAGCGATGTGCTCGCTGGCATCCATGCGGCTGATCTTATTATAAATACTGTCGGCCAGGGCCGGGATGGCGGCTGGCTTTGTATTGGCGAGGACGGTATTGGTGATAAAAATGACGGGGATTATCTGGCGGGGCAGGTACTGATTGTCGTTGATAATAACTGATGCTTCCGGTAGAGCACGGTCGGTCACGCGGTCCCAATCGACATCGAAGTACTTAATATAGAGCTTTTTGACTCGCAAGGAGTCGAGCAGTTGACTTTGGGCCGGATCAGTACTATATTTTGACTGCCAGTGGTAAAAAGCGGCCTCGACGGGCGTTTTGCGATGCCCGCAGCCACATAAAACCAAGGCCAGTAAACAGCCGGAAAAATATTTTTTCATACCATGCAACCATCGGCGAAGTTATCCAATCTACAATATAGTTTAAGTCATAAATCCTTAGACCCATACCTTATAGATCAGACATTTACCTCAATAATCGTATTTTCACTCACGAAAAATGTATAGGTATGACCACTGATACTGCTATCTCCCGCGCTGAATATTTAATGGAACTCGAAGAACGCTATGGAGCGCACAACTACCACCCTATCCCGGTAGTACTCGAGCGAGGCCGTGGCGCCCATGTATGGGATGTAAACGGGAAGGTATATTTTGATTTCCTGTCAGCCTATTCGGCTGTCAATCAGGGACATTGCCATCCGCTGATCATCGATACCCTCAAAAAACAAGCTGATAAATTAACACTTACCTCCCGCGCATTCTACAATGCCGTACTGGGTGAGTATGAGCTATATATGCACGAGTACTTCGGCTATGACAAGGTACTCCCAATGAACACCGGCGTCGAAGCCGTGGAAACTGCTATCAAACTGGCCCGCCGATGGGGATATGCCAAAAAGGGCATCCCTGACAATCAGGCCAAGATCATATTTGTGGAGGGCAACTTCCACGGGCGTACACTGGCAGCCATATCTGCCTCTACCGATCCATCGAGCTATGCCGGTTTCGGACCGCATGTACCGGGCTTTATCACGATACCATTTGACGATCTGTCGGCATTAGCGAGGGCTTTGGAAGATCCGACTGTAGCGGGATTTATCGTAGAACCTATACAGGGAGAAGCAGGAGTGGCAATACCACATGAAGGTTATCTGGCTAAAGCTTTTGAACTCTGCCGGATGAGCAATGTGCTCTTCATAGCAGATGAAGTACAGACAGGTCTTGGCCGTACGGGCAAGATGCTCTGCTGCGACCACGAAGATGTAAGGCCGGATATGGTCATACTGGGCAAAGCGCTGAGCGGTGGTGTACTACCGGTATCGGCTGTACTCGCCGATGATGATATCATGATGAATATCCGCCCAGGTGAGCATGGCTCTACCTACGGTGGCAATCCGCTCGCATGTAAGGTGGCGATGAGCGCCCTGCAAGTACTGAAGGATGAGAACATGGTGCAGAATGCGCACTACCTCGGTAAATATTTCCGTCAGGAACTGGGCAAGATCAAGCATCCGCTCATCAAGCAGATACGCGGCAAGGGCCTGCTCAATGCAATAGTACTGGACAGCAATGACGAGCATATAGGCTGGAACCTGTGTGTACGCTTTGCGGAGAAGGGGCTTCTGGCTAAGCCGACGCACCACTATATCATCCGCCTGGCGCCGCCGCTGGTGATCAGCAAAGAACAAATAGACGAATGCGTACGCATCATAAAAGAGAGCTTCAATGAGTTTTAGTGTTTGTTGCTGCAAGCTCCAGTAGCGAGTTGCAGAGTTTTAGTTTTAAGGGTTAATTGAATTGACAACTGCCCCGGTATCCGTACCGGGGTTTTTATTTATACTTTTATCGCTAAACATCTCAGGACATAATATATGGGAAACGGAAAGTACCAGCCCAGGATCGGCTTCTATGCGCGCAGGAAACAGCGTGATAAGCTCCTGAGCCGTATCATGATATTTTTTCTGGTCACTTTCCTGATCTTCTACTTGGTATGCCATTAGGAGACACTGGGGCATGACGGCAGATATATCTGGTATGCAATACTCGGCCCCGCACTGATCGGGAGCATTCTGCTAGGCCTATACATGCGGGAGACTATAGAATATGATGTGCTCATGACAAAGAAAAACCGTGACAAAGCAATGATCTCCGTAGCATATCTGTTTTTAATCATAATATCTGCCATGATCATGGGCTTTATCTCAGGGTATATCACATGGGACCGCATCAATAAGAGCATTGCGAAAAAAAGTAACGCAGAGGAATTTTATTGCAACGTCGATGGTTTCTGGCATGGGAGGAGGCGTCATAATGTAAACTTCAAATTTGCCGGCAAGGGGGAAGAATTTGAAATTTCAAGAGAAACATATCGCCGATATTCGGATAAGGCCCCATCGGCCTACCGCCTGCATATCATAGCGCGAAAAGGGGTGGGGAATTATTATGTCGTTGACAATTGGGAAATCGAAACGAAAGAGAAATGAAAACGATATGGCGAATTTCAGTTTTTCTGCTGCTTACCTTATTGACCCAGGTAGGCGGATTCATCTATTTACTTTGCCTGCCAGTGTTCCACAGGATTGATAAAAAGCAACGTAATAACTATACCCGTGGGGGCTTAAAGCTGGCGTTCTTCCTCATTGTCTATATCTCCTTATCCTTATTAGTCGTGCCAACGATCGCAGGACTATTTGGCAGGGTGCCCCTGCCTGTATCATCGTCAGGAAATATCCGGCCAAACAGCCTCATGACCTGCCTGATGAACAGACACTATGTGAGAAAAGAACTCCTGAATGTATTGAACAGGGCGTCTGCGGAAATCAAACTCCCTATCTATTATTTAGACGCCAGTTTCCCTTTTATTAATGGATTTCCGCTGCTGCCGCATTGGAGCCATAATGATGGCAAAAAACTTGACCTGACGTATTACTATAGCGACAAGATGCATCCGGGTGAACTGCAGGGTTCTCCATCATGGATGGGATATGGCTTTTGTGAAGAGCCTAAGCCGGGAGAGGAAGACATGCCATGTGATTGCGCCAGGAAAGGCTTTCACCAGTATAGTATGCTGCGCCCTCTTGTACCTGCATCATTGCATGAAAAATATGAGGTCAACACGGCAGCTACAGAACGGCTCATCCGGACGCTCGCATCCGACCCATCGGTGTCTATGATCTTTATCGAGCCTCATCTGAAGCAGCGTTGGAAGCTGAGCGATGTGAACAAGATCAAATTTCACGGATGCCATGCGGTGAGGCATGACGATCATGTGCATGTGCAGATCCGGTGAGTTTGAAAGGCATTGTGTCTTTATACCTTCGCTTCAGGAGGAAAAAAGACCTGGCTGCTATAATCGCTTGTTAGCTAAACATCTTCGACGTCAGCTGAGCCTCATCAAAACGGAAAAGGAATGTTTCACTTATTTCTTTATTGGATGAGAGGTAATCAAAGACCAGTTTACCAACCTGCTTTTTAATTTCCTTTTCCACCTCTTTATTCTCCAGTTTTTCTTTTGTACTGCCTGCATACATGAAATCTTCACCTTTGACAGCACAAACAAGTATAAGGCCATTGGCAAATTTCCTGCTCTTGATCTTGTACCTACCCGGGGCATTCACTTTTGTGTATCTCCTACATCCCGTAATAAGCCCTTGCAATACTCCATCTATCAGAGAACCACCCGCAGAAGTAAAAATCTCATTTGAATAACTCAATATCGAAGGCGGTGGATACCAGTCTGTGCGGTATCCGATCGCTATCTGGTACTGCCGCTCTCCTATCTTACCTTCAAATTTTATTTCAAATTTAGGCCGGCCCAAAACTTCGCTTTTCAGGCGATCATACAGATAAAAAATCCCATCGGGGAAACTATAATACTCCTGACACAGGTATTTTCCCCGAAGATCCTTTACCAATATTTCTGCTTTGCTATGAAGTATAGCCAACTGCCCAAACTCTTCACTTAATGTGTGAAAGTCAATATTGGTATCTCTGAATACGTCTGAGTCAAAAACAAAGTCCAGCGTAAGTCTTCTAATATCTTTCACTTCATTTTTATTCTCTTGCAGCTCACCTTTATGAAAGTGCCACTTGCCATTGTCAGAACTTATCTCAAGGCTATCTGTACTCACCGTAAGCATTTTGGAATGCAGAAACAGAAAAACCCCAACGTGCTCTGTAATAGATATTAGGAAAGGTGCCATATCCCGATCAGAGGATACATCTATAGAGAACTTATTTCCACACAGTATGGCTACAGAAAAAAGTACTGCTTCCGTTTTACAGGATCTGATACAATCCATAAATAAGCCGGGAAAGAGCTTCATAAACCTGCCTATATACATATTAGGCCTCTCCCTCATTGATTGCTCTGCACTTTTCGCAGGTATTTCTTCCAACATTATGGCTGTTTTATATCTTCTTAAAGATACAAAATTAGCCCGTCATTGTTTTATAAATACTTGCTACTTTCACCCTATGAATAAAAAAGACCGGGTAGATTTTATTATCAAAAAGCTGGAAGAGCTGTACCCGAAAGTCCCTATACCACTCGATCATACGGAT